>NZ_JAIJHU010000036.1:0-35964 GCF_022723415.1 Barnesiella sp.
CCGTATCGATCGATACGGCTTTCTTTATATCTATACTTATGTAATTCCACACTTCCTTAGAACAGAATATTCGCCGTCGCTCCCCATGTGAGAGCATGGATCGTACGATTTTTCGACGAAATATCCATGATACCCAGTTCGGTAGAGGGAGACAAGCCCAACGAAGTCGAGGTAGACGAGTAGTCGCAAAACAGTCTTGCCCCGAAATTGCGCTTCAACACATAACCAACCGACACGCCTGCACTCCAAGCAAACCCGTTATTTCCCAATTTTATCTCGTCACGACCAATCGAGCGGTCCAGTATATAACTATATCCAGCCAACGCCTTACACCCCAAGTTCCAACGTCTTGTAAAAGGATATGAGAAATAAGCCCCTGCCATAACCCGACTCTCATCTATCGCCTCTAACGTGACATCGGGACGATTATTCAGCGATACGGGGATATTGGACACCGTCGCCAATCCGCCGCAACCTATGTATTTATTGAAAAAATAAGCTCCTTCGACACCCATACGGCTACCTATATTCGTGTTTATTCGAAGTCCGTTACCTATATCTATACTTCCCAACCCGGATATAAAACCCATATAAAGCCCTACAAACGAGGGATTTTCCAACAAAGGATAATACCGGGGAGATTCGAAATTAAGACCTTTATCCTTAAAAATCAAATCGGCCAAATAATAGCCTAATTCCGTTGAAAGAATACCGATACCGGCTCCCGCCAACACATCGGACAACCAATGCCGATTATTCAATATCCGACTAATTCCCGTAGCCGTTGCGACTGTAAAAGCCGAAATGCTATACCACGGACTACGATCGCCATACTCCTTATGCATCATCATGGCCGCCATAAATGCAGTAGCCGTATGCCCCGAGGGAAAGGATTTATAATTACTTTTATCGGGTCGACGCACATGAGCCGTATATTTAATGGTATTGACAACCGAAGCCATTATAGCCACGGAAAAAGCATCGGAAACCAACATACGTCCCCACGAACTGCGGCTTTCCACACCGAATCCTTTCAACCCTAACATAACTACGGCCGGAGCATATTGCAGATAATCGTCATAACCGTAATGAAAATTTGGAACAAAATCTTCTCTAAGTTGACGAAAATGCTCGCTGCCATGTTTCACCGACAAACCGGCAATAACCAACGGAACTCCCACGTAGGTCATCTGGAACCACTTCGCATCGGTAATTTTATCGGCTTTCCTCTGAAACGGTTGTTCGTAAACGAGCGGTCTTAAATCGACAATCGTATCGTTAACCTCTGATTTAGGAGCGACCGCACCTACTTTAAATACCGAAGAAGACAGCAACCCGGTCACCAACAATCCTGTAATGAATCTCATCTTATCGAGCGATTAGAATAATACAATAAAAACGGAACAAATTTCTATTATTTATTCCGTTTATCCAAAATAAATTAAATATTTTAAACCCGTTCTAATTTCCCAAGAGACACATACCAAATAAATCCCGACACTCGGTCATATCCCATCTTTTCAATCAAGGAAGTATAAGTATTTACTTGTCTTTTGTATGAGGCACGTTCCACATTCCCGAATTTATAATCGACAACAATAACCTCATTGTCCGTTTCGACAACCCGGTCGGGACGATAAAACGAACCATCGGGCTGTAAAATTTCCCTTTCCGTCCACACGTTCACCCCCGGCGAGAACCACGAACTCACCCGTTCGTCGGCAAGCCAACGATTTATATCCTCACGAATCGATTTCGACTCCGACTCGGAAAGCTCTCCCGAACGGACAAACGCAGCAATCGTATCGTCGACGCGATCGAGAGTTTCTATCTGACTCAAAATGCGATGCATGAGCGTACCGTATGTACGATCCTTCCCCTCACCGAAAACGCCCTTCCCTTGCAATCGCAAGTGCAACCGATTTCCCGGTTCGATAGAGCGATATATACCGGCAGGAAAAGCCGGTACGGCAGAAACGTTTTTCTTTTTTTTCTCGGCTCGCCAATCGATTCCGGCCTCATAACGAAGGTCGCCGCCATCGTTCCCCTCCGGGAACAACACTTCACCCAACATTGCCGAGATACTGCCGAAACGCCCTTTGTCGCTTTTATTTTTAACAGCCGGAGCAAAAATATGCAATTCTTCTTCCGCCCGGGTAAAAGCGACATAAGCGATATTCAGATTATCGATACAAGCATACATCTTTTCATCGAAATACTCGGTTGCGTAGTAGGTCTGGGCCAAACTGCTACCATATCGTAACGGTAGCACCGGAATACGAGAAAAAGGCTCTTCATGAGTATGACACCAGACAAAATTGGTTTGATTGGACTGATGATCCAAACTCCAATTACAAAAAGGAATGATTACGACTTTAAATTCAAGGCCTTTGGATTTATGTATAGTCATTACCCGCATGGCATCTTGCTCCTGCGGAGTCGTCACCGACAACTTATCCTCATTATCGTCCCACCACGACAAGAACGAACCCAAGTCGGCCGTATGTGTCCGACAATAATCCAAAACATAATCTTGAAAAGCCTGTATATACACCCGTTCACCTTCGTCAGCCCCCTCATCTGAAAAATAAGAAACAATCCGCTCGCACATCTCGAACAAAGGCTCTTTGCGAATACTCTCGACAAAGGAGAAAAAATCATTATCGAGATGCCTCCCGATGTTCTCTCTATCTTCGAAATAGGACAAAATAACCGCATCATCAGACGCCTTGAATTTTCGGCTATTATATTCATAGACAGCCAACAGTCGGTTCAATTCGATCGAAGGATCTTGAATATATCTCAAAATTCCTATCAACAAATTGATTATAGGAGAGTTTCTTATCAACAACGACTCACTCGATATAACGTCGTAACGATAACGCCCATCGGTATTCTCAGAATTCAGACGCAACAACAAATCGACAAGCATGGTCCCTTCTCTGGCAGTTCTCGTCAAAAACGTTATGTCACCGGGGGTGTACCCCCTATCCTGTAAATCCCTCAACAAATCGGGAATACGAGCTAAGGAGTCGTTATAAAAATCCTCCTTTTTATCCGATTCCCACATCGTTACAGAAACATGACCGCTGCGCAAAAGATTCGAATCGGCAACTCTCTGCCCGATATCGGCATAAGCCTTTTCTATCTTGACATCGAAGCTCCCTTCGACCAAAGCAGACTCCTCGATCTCTCGCTCTAACTTCTGCTGTAACAAACGAGCAGCCTCGCCAAAGATTCTATTATTAAACTCTACTATACAGGCACAACTGCGATAGTTCATATTCATAGACCTTTCGCTATACTGCGACGGTCTGAACAACGACTGAACGCCTTCATTCAACAAAGACCAATCGGAGTTACGCCACCGATAAATGCTCTGTTTCACATCACCCACGATCAAATCGGTGTGGTCATGGCTCAAACTCTCTCCTATGAGAGGTGCGAAGTTTTGCCATTGCAGTTTGGAGGTGTCTTGAAACTCGTCGATCATAAAATGGTTGACCCTCGTCCCTATTTTTTCATAAATGAACGGGGCATCGTTCTCGTTGATAACCGCATTGAGTATACCGGCCGTATCGGACAGGAGAAGTACATTATGTTCCTTTTCGTACTCCTCGATACGGCGGTCTATATCGACCAATATCCCCAAAGCATAAATATACTTCGAACTTTGTACCGCTGTGTTGTAACGCACATAAGGTTCTCCGAAACAATTTACCATTTCCTGCAACACCGGATTAAGTTCCTCATAGAGACTATCTATACAAGCCGGTATTTCTTTTTTCAAAAACCAACCGTCCCGATTGCCCACATTTGCCCGAAAAGTCTGTGTCGGAGGCTCCACTTTTCCATCGACAATTTTTTTAAGATACTGAATCCAAGAACGCCCCTTCCCCTTAAAATCATCGGGCGACAATCCATAACGTTCGAGTACAGCCATAGCTGCCTCTCCCAATTTCCGTAAAAGGGACTCGAACTCGACACGGATACGGCGCATCTCTTTCAGATAATCGTCAAGAACCGACTTATCCTTGATTTGCGAAAGTATCTCGTTACGAAACAATTTATAAGTTTCTTTCGATAGCTCCCCGGCCAGTTCTCTCAAATCGTCTTTCCGTTCGGACCGATTTCCCAAGCTCCACCAGTTCCCCGACTCTATACGCTCCTCGGCATAATGTATCAGCCAGTTGAGAAGACCTTTTTGGTCGATGTCGGACAATTCGGAATACATGCGGTCTATGGCAGAAGCCGTAACGAAATCGTTATCCATCTCTATCTCAAAACTGCCCTGCAATCCAATTTCGCGGGTAAAATTCCGAAGCACTTGTTGAAAGAAACGGTCGATCGTGCTGATATTGAAATAAGAAAAATCGTGTAACAAAACATACAGCGTCTCCGAAGCTATACCCCGAATCTGTTCAACCGTACAACCGAACAGTTGCATCAAGCCATCGACATAAGGCGACTTCTCCGTATCGTGCGCCAATATATCGAGCTGGAAAACGATACGATGCTTCATCTCTTCGGTCGCCTTATTGGTAAATGTAACCGCTAAAATACGTCGATGCTGTGCATCGCTCTTCCGATATAACCGGTAACGCCCCTGTTCGTCCCTATATCCCAACAGCAATTTAATATACTCCAATGTCAGGGTATAAGTCTTACCCGAACCGGCCGATGCTTTGTATATATGTAACATAAAATCAGATAATGCGAGCTCGATACCCTTCCGACAATAAAATTTCCAACACTTTTTGACGGAAATCTCCCTGAATCAATATATCGCCTTCTTTATCAGACCCTCCTACCCCGCACTTGGTTTTCAACTTTTTCGCCAAAGCCTTCAAATCCTCGGCAGTACCGACAAATCCGGTCACGAGCGTAACCGATTTTCCGTTTCTGTTGCGTTTATCCAACGATATGCGCAACTGTTGTTTCCCCGGTTCCAAAGTTTCGGGTTCATCTTCCTCGCCATTATCGAATTTGAAATCGGGATTCGTAGAATAAACTACATTCAATCTGTCTTTCCAATCATTATTTTTTTTCATTTCGGTAATTTTATCTCTTCTATTAATTTAGGATATAAAAGGCAATCTCGCATAGTTAAATTCAAAAACCGTTTTCATTTGCCTCTACTCCCGCCTTTCGCTATATTTGTAGAATATAGGATGCGTTTCGGCATAGCCAACCCCGAAATACAATTTCCGTTTGTCTCTGCTCTCACCTTTCGCTATATTTGTCCTCAAAAATAATAAAGATAGCGATACGAAACAACCCGCATCGCTTTTTATTCAGCAATAAACCGAGCGATTTCCCGTTATATAAAATACGATGAAAGATATTACGAGACATCACGATATATTCTTTGCAAACCGTTTGTCCTTATTGCGTATATGGCTGTGCATAAGCACGCTCTTTTTTACCATAGAGACATCGTTTGCACTCAACCCCAGCCGTTATGCGACCCAATCGCAACTCGCCGACGGATATTGGGTAAAAGTGGCTGTTTACGAATCCGGTATTCACCAAATCACCTATCGGGAACTCCGTAGATGGGGATTTTCCGATCCTTCGGCCGTGACCGTTTTCGGATACGGAGGCGCCATGCTACCCGAAACATTTTCTGAGAACGATATAGACGACCTGAATCAGTTACCCGTCATACGCACCGACAGTAAAATATTGTTCTACGCACAAGGCCCCACTTCATGGTCGTATAACGAAAAAACCAAAGAATACGACCATGAACAAAACACATATTCTACCGCAGGATATTATTTCCTGACCGACAGTAAAAATCAATCGGCGACCATCGCCGAACGGGAAGGGGGACAAACGACCGGATTACAGGACATAACTTCATTCGACGAACACGCCGTGTACGAACAGGAATTATATTCTCCCGGTTCGACAGGACGATTATTTTTAGGCGACGATTTCCGTTATACGACATCTAAGAGTTTTACATTCGAACTTCCCGGTGTAGACAATTCCTCTCCTGTAAAATTAAGAACTTCTTTCGGAGCGAAAATATTAGGTGGAACTGCCACACTTGTCTTTACCCGCAATGGACAAACTCTTCCATCGAGCAACACCGACAATATAGGAGCAGGATCGAGCAGTTCTTATGACTTCGTAAGAATGACCTCGACGCTCAAAGAAATCGACCTCGACAGCGAGGAACTGGCTTTTACGCTCCTTTTCCGCCAAAACGGAGGTTCTCTCTCTATGGCCCGTCTCAATTATTTTCGGTTCAACTACAAAAGGAAATTGCAATTATACAACGGAAGTATCCAATTCCGGCTGGGTCAGCTCCCTGCGAACAGTTGCTATAACCTGCAAGGATACTCGGCGACGACTCATATCTGGGATATATCGGATCCTCTGAATCCCGTTTCTATCAAACCCAACGTCAACAACGGTAATGCACGTTTCGTGCCTACGAAAGGAAATGAAGAATACATTGCATTCGACGAACAAGCTACCGTTGCCTCGGTAGAGTTTATTGAAAAAGTACCTAACCAAAATTTACACGGTTTGACAACCCCCGACATGGTTATTCTCACGCCCAAAGAATATATCTCCTACGCCCAAAGCATCGCTCGATTGCATAATGAGAACGACGGTATGGAGGTAGCTGTCATCGACCATGAAACCGTATTCAACGAATTCTCCTCGGGAACACCCGATGCGACAGCCTATCGACGACTGATGAAAATGTTTTTCGATCGAAAAGGCGGCCTCGATGGAGAGCCTTTATACCTGTTGCTTTTTGGAAAAGGATTATACGATAACCGAAAAATAGGAGAAACCGGTAAATATGTGAAATACCCCACACTCCTCACATACCAGCACGGCAGCGGAACAGACGAACGTCAATCCTATACGACAGACGATTACTTCGGATTCCTCGACGACGATTCCGGGAATAGAATAGCGTCGGATAAACTCCGTGTCAATATAGGCCGTTTGCCCATAAAAAGCGAACAAGAAGCCAAAGATGTGGTATCCAAATTATACAATTACATAGAGAATAACGATAAGGGCTCTTGGAAAAATCAGGTTCTTGTCGTCGCCGACGATGAAAATTATGCCATTCACATGGAACAGGCCGAAGAGATTTGCAGCATTATGGAGAATAGCGATGCCCACTGTTTCATCAACAAAGTCTACACGGATGCTTACACGGCAGAAATAGGCTCCACGGGACGAACATACCCTTCGGCCAAGAAAAAATTATTACAAATTTTAGATGACGGCGTTCTCGTAGTAGATTATATAGGTCACGGCAGTACCGTGGCATGGACACATGAAGATTTGTTGAATATAGGCGACATTCAATCCATGTATTTAAAAAGGTTGCCACTGTTTATCACAGCGACTTGTGACTTCGGACGTTACGATCACGAAGAAACATCGGGTGGAGAAATCCTTTGCCTGAATCCGAACGGAGGAGGTATAGCCCTCATCACCACGACCCGAGTCGTTTATATCAGCGACAATCACTATCTCAACAGTGGTGTAGCGCAACAAATATTCAAAAAAAATGAAAATCACGAGTATCCACGACTCGGCGACATATTGCGTGAAGCGAAATGCAACATTGCACAAACAGACAGCAACAAATTGAACTACACCCTATTGGGAGATCCGGCTCTAAAATTATTATACCCCGATTACCAAATTAAGGTAACCGAAATAAACGGGCATGACATCACTCAAACCACACCGACCATACAAGCGAGAGACTCCGTTTCTATAAAGGGAGAGATATATACCCCCGGCGGAGAAAAAGCGACCGATTATAACGGTATCATCTGTCCGACGGTCTATGATTCCGAAGTAACCGTAGTAACCCACGGCTATGGAGAGGAAGGCAAAGCCATAGAATTTAAAGAAAGGAGCAACCGCCTTTATGTGGGAAAAGACTCTATCGTCAACGGCATTTTTGAAATTTCATTCAAAGTCCCGAGAGAAATCAACTTTGCCGATGACAAGGGATTGATAAATCTATATTGCTATAACGATGAAGGTCAAGAGGGAAACGGCAATGAATCCAACTTTATCGTAGGAGGATTTAACGACGACTCGAACGAAGATTTTGAAGGTCCGCAGATATATTCTGCCTACCTCAACTCCGAAGAGTTCAAATACGGTGATACGGTCAACGAATCGCCTCTGTTTATGGCCGAGGTGTATGATGAATCGGGAATAAACATATCCGATGCCGGTATCGGGCATCAGATGACTATTACCTTAGACGATAAAACCGTATATACCGACGTATCTTCTTACTTCCAACCTGCATTGGGCGAATTCGGCAGAGGGTTTATCGCATACCCTTTGAGCGGACTGAGCGAAGGGGAACACTCTTTACGATTAAAAGTGTGGGACACCGAAAACAATTCGTCGGAAACCGAAATAGGCTTTACGGTAAAGGCCGGATTAAAACCTGTTATTTATGACTTGTATGCCGATCGTAACCCGGCCAGCACTTCGACAAATTTCTATTTGAGACACAACAGACCGGATGCCGTGATAAACGTAACCATATCGGTATATAATCTGATGGGAGTAGAAGTATGGCGTTATACGGGGAAAGGCCTCTCCGACATGTACAAGTCTTACCCGATTACATGGGATTTGACCGACGGTAGCGGAACTCGGGTTCCCGGTGGTATCTACTTGTACAAAGCGATTATATCGACCGATAACGAACACGAAACCACTCGTTCGAAAAAACTCTGTGTGACCGGCAGAGAATAGACTGTTTCTTCGACAAGGATATACATCGCCGATCCCTTTTAAGGGATCGAGTAAAAAATATTTGAACCAAATTTCAGTATTTTGTTATATCTTTGTATATCAAACAGTCAAAAAGATGTATAATTCGGAATCGAAATCTACAATTAAATTACCGGAGCCTTCGCTTCGCAGGCTTCCGTGGTATTTGGCTTATATAAAATTGCTACAAACAAAAGGAGAAGAATATGTTTCTTCCACACAAATAGCAAAGGAAATAGGCGTAGATTCGTCGAAAATAGCCAAAGACCTCTCTTTTATCAATATTTCGGGGAAAACACGTGTCGGTTATGAAATAAATTCGTTAGTCGCAGTACTGGAAGAATTTCTCGGATTCACGTCTATGCACAAAGCATTCATTTTCGGAGTTGGAAGTTTGGGGGCCGCGCTCATGCAAGATTCGGGATTGTCGCAATACGGTCTCGAAGTCGTTGCCGGGTTCGATGTCAAACCCGAGTTGACAGGAACCTTCATTAATCATATTCCGGTATATCCCCTGTCTCAATTCACTCAAAAGCAAAAAGAGTTGGGTGTCCAAATAGGAATATTGACCGTCCCGATAGACAAAGCTCAAAGTGCGACAGAAGAGATGATAGCCGGAGGTATCAAAGCGATTTGGAACTTTACCCCTTACCGGATTCGAGTTCCCAAACATATAGTTATTCAAAACACATCTATTTATGCTCATTTAGCCGTTATGTTCAATCGGTTAAATAATATCAAGTAAATCTCATGAAAATAATTGCCGTCGGTTGGAATTATAGAGGACACAATGCAGAGATGAACCAAAAAGAAACTCCTCAAAATCCCATCATTTTTTTTAAACCCGAAACGGCTTTACTAAAAGACGGGAAGCCATTTTTTTTACCTCAATTCTCCGACCGTATCGAATACGAAACCGAATTGGTTTTCCACATTTCCCGATTAGGGAAAAACATAGCCAGTAAATTTGCACATCGATACTACGACTCTGTAACGGTAGGCATCGACCTCACGGCCAGGGACAAGCAAGCCGAAGCAAGGGCAAACGGAAATCCGTGGGACATTGCAAAAGGATTCGACAACTCGGCTCCCATCGGAAAATTCATTCCATTACCCGAACAAACACCCAAAGCCGACAATATAAATTTCTCTTTGTTTATAAACGGAGTAAAAGTACAACAAGGCAATAGTCAAGATATGATTTTCCACATCGATGAACTCATCGCTTATATCAGCCAATTCTATACCTTGAAAATAGGAGACCTCATCTTTACCGGAACACCGGCAGGAGTAGGACCCGTAAAAATAGGAGACCATCTCGAAGGGTATTTGGAAGAAACAAAAGTTCTTGATTTTTTTGTTAAATAGCCATTAGTTTATACCAATGCCTCATACGATTAAGCGAACACAAAAACAAAGAATATTATCCATTATAGCTTGTTTTTATATTTTACTCCAACCTACATACGGAAGAGATCGACAAGACTATGCGGAAAACTCCATATTAGCGGAAGGCAATTGGGTAAAGATATCGACAACCGATGCAGGAATTTACCAAATAACAGAAGACTCTTTGAGGGCTTGGGGTTTTACAGACCCTTCAAAAATAAAACTGTTCGGATATGGAGGAACCGTCATCGATGAACTATTTGCAAACAGCGATAACTACATAGACGACCTACCGCAAATTCCACTTTGGCGGCATAACAACAAACTATATTTTTATTCGCAAGGCACTACCAAATGGTCTTTCGATTCTGCCAGTCAAGAATTTGTACATCGGCTTCACCCCTATTCTACATATGCCTGCTATTTCCTGACAGATAGAAACATCGAATCTTCCGACTTTCCTACCATATCATCTTCCTTACCGACCGAAATCGATACCCCGATTACCGTATTCGACGACTATGCCCTACACGAAAAAGAATTAATATCGGTAGGCAAAACGGGACAAAATTTCTTCGGTGAAGATTTTCTATCGAATTCGAATCAAGACTTCACGTTTCACCTATCGGGAGCACAACCCTCTCCGATAAAAATAAGAGTATCTTTCGGAGCAAAAATCAGTGGAAGCGAAGGGTATATACACATTTCTTACAATGGGACCGAATTACCGACCAATACCTCGAACAAAATCACAAAATATTACGATAGCCATGAATTTCTTCGAGTAGCTTCCCCACTTAAAACAGTGAACCGAGCCGAGGAAGAATCAACGATAAGCCTTCGCTACGCCAGTACTGGAACAACCCTATCGGCATATCTCGATTACATCAGACTCAATTATAAACGTAAGTTACAATTATACAACGGGCAAGTCTGCTTTCGTTTTATCAACCGGCAAACCGACAATTATTACCAAATAGAAAACAGTACAGCCACAACATTGGTTTGGGACGTCACTACGCCCCATAGACCGAAAAACATTACAACCTCATTCGATAACAACACAACCTCATTTACACCAGAAGATGCTCAACTCAGAGAGTTCATTGCGTTCGACCCGGAACAAAATTTTCCTTCTCCGTCCTTCGTACGGCAAATCGAAAACCAAAACTTACACGCATTGAATATCCCCGAACTAACGATCATCACCCCAGCAGCATTACAGACAGAAGCCGAACGCGTAGCTCAGCTGCACAGAGAAGAAGGACTAACCGTCGCAGTTATTGAACAAGAAAAAATTTTCAACGAATTTTCATCGGGAACACCCGATGCCTCGGCCTATCGAAGATTAATGAAAATGTTTTACGACAGAGCCGAAGGTAATGAAAACGTTCGTCCGCGTTATCTGCTTCTTTTCGGAGACGGTTCTTACAACAACCGCAAATCTATGGAAAAGTTACATTCACCCGAATGCAACATGTTACTTACCTACCAATCGAAAACAAGTATCGACGAACGAGAATCATTCGTTATAGAAGATTATTTCGGTTTCTTGGAAAACAATTCGGGCGAAGAAATAAAGGTCGATAAAGTATGTTTAGGAATCGGTCGTTTTCCCATTTCCTCGATTAAAAACGCACGATTGGTAGTAGATAAACTATATCGATATGTACACGACAAAGACTTCTCCTCATGGAAAAACAATATCTGCATAGCTGCCGACGATGGAGACGAAGCGATACACGCCGAACAAGCCGATAGAGGAAGTGACACCCTTTTACTCAAAAATACTTCTCAACCGAGATTGGGATTCAGAGTGAATAAAATATACATCGACTCCTATTACATGGATCCCCAAACAAAAAAATACCCCGAAGCCAATCGGGAGTTGATGAAACAATTCAATGAAGGTATGCTCGTCTTCAATTATATAGGGCACAACGACCCCGAAGTAGGATTTACCGGAGAAGGATTATTTTCCCGATATGAAATGGACCATCTTACCAATACGCGGTTACCCCTATTTATCACCATCACATGCGACTACTGCCAATTCGATGCCGAAGACGTTTCAGCCGGAGAGAACGTATTCCTCAACCCCTCTGCCGGAGCCATAGCCTTAATAACGACTACCCGTGTGGTTTATACCGATGGAAACGATAAGATCAATCAACGATTAATGAAGCGACTCTTAGAACGGGATTCCAATGGTTCTCCTTTACGAATCGGAGATGTTTTAAAACTGGCTAAACAAGATTTCAACACCGAAATCGACAAGAACAAACTCAACTACGTTCTTATCGGAGATCCGGCTTTAAAACTTGCTTACCCCGAACATTCCATACAAGTTACCCGCATAAACGGAAATAGCGGCGAAAAAAATATCGAAATGATTCCGGGCAAAAATTATACGGTGGAGGGTGAAATACGATCTCACCAAAACGAGCTACTTTCCGATTTCAACGGTTATATATACTATAACCTATATGACAAAGAAAAACAGTTCACCACATTGGCACATCAAGACAAAAAAACATGGACTTATACGCATCGCCCCGATTTATTGACTACCGGTAAAGGCACGATACAAAACGGGACATTCCGAATCACCGTCACACTCCCGATTGACAATTCACATTCCGGAAAATCCGGGCTGCTAAATTTGTACGCCTATGACGAATCGGGCAGAGAAGCCAACGGATATACCGATAAATTAATCGTCAGCACGGCTGTCGAACCGATAACAGAAGATATACAAGGCCCCGACATCAAGTTCGCCGGAATTAACGACGATTCCTTCACCGAAGGAATATTAGTAAACAATCCGGCCACGTTCGTTTGTAAATTCTCGGACCCTTCCGGTATATGGAACGGAAACAGCTTAGGCAAACAAATGACCTTATCGCTCGATGGCGCATGTATCGAAGAAAACGTCGCTCGCTATTACAAGCCTATCGCAGAAAGCAAGATTCCCGAAGGAGAATTCATATACCCCCTCCCTCGACTGAGTAACGGATTGCACACACTTACATTCAAAGTATTCGACACCTTAGGAAATTCATCGGAAGTAACCATAGCTTTCGAAGTCAAAGAGAACAGCGAAACATATACTATCTCCCTTGAAGAAGAACCGGCGACCGAAAGAGCGACAATCTCGTGTCAGGACCAAAACGGGAACGACGTCACAGAATCGAAACATACCCGAATCTCTGTTACTAACACCTTAGGCGAAGAAATCTGGTCGTATGAAACGACCGAGAATAACCCGTTCCCCTTGACCTGGAATCTCCAAGACAACAACGGAAAAAGAGTATCCGCCGGTCAATACTATTGCAAGGGTTATTTCGAAACATCTGCCGGGACAATCGTTACACCCGCTAAAAAAATCGTGGTTATCACGCAATAATCCCCACGATTCTCTGTTTATTATATACATGTAATTCGTAATGTCAGCAAAGATGAAAAGACTGTCTTTTTATATTATAACAATTATTCTTGTATCGCTATTCTTGCCGGTATATGCCCTTGCAGCCAACGGAAATTCGACCAAGAATGAATTCAACCCTATCAATACAGGAGTCACTTCGCTAAGCATAACTCCCGATTCTCGTGGAGCATCGATGGGTGACTTAGGTGTCGCCACCGACCCCGATGCAAACTCTCAATTCTGGAACCCTTCCAAATATGCTTTCGCTTACAGCCAAGCAGGTGTATCTCTATCGTACACACCGTGGTTACGCAAACTGGTAAACGACATCTATTTGGCCTATTTAGCGGGGTATTGGAAATTGGGAAGCAGCGATTTACAGGCATTAAGTGCCTCTTTACGCTATTTTTCATTGGGAGAAATCGTACTCACCGATAATCAAGGAAACGCACAAAATAGCATAACCCCTTATGAAATGGCTTTCGATGTAGGATATTCCCGCAAATTGTCCGATAAATTTTCTATGGGTGTCGTATTCCGTTACATTTATTCCGACTTAGGGTTTCATTATGACGAATCGAGTGTTTCCGATGCATCGGGTGCATCGGCCTTCGCTGCCGATATATCGGGATACTACACGACTTATCCCATCATAGGTCGTAACGAATGCCAATGGTCTTTGGGTTTCAATATCTCCAACATCGGAACCAAAGTATCTTATGACGGAGGTAATGAAAACGCATTCCTACCTACTAATTTGAAAATAGGTACATCGTTTCTTTTTCCATTAGCCGAATATAACACACTATCGTTGAACCTCGATCTCAACAAATTATTAGTTCCTTCTACCCCCCAAGTTTCCAATTACGAAACAGAAGAAGAGTATGAAGAAGCCAAAGAGAAATGGCAAAATACCTCACCTATATCCGGTATATTCAAATCGTTTACCGATGCTCCGGGAGGATTCAAAGAGGAGCTTCGAGAAATAAACTTCTCGATAGGAGCCGAATATTCTTACAATCAACAATTCTTCCTGAGAGCCGGATACTTTAACGAAAACAAATACAAAGGAAACCGCAAATATTTTTCTTTCGGAGCCGGATTTTCCTTGAACGTATTGAAAATAGATGCGGCATATATGGTGGCAACAGCACAAACAAGTCCTTTGGATCAAACACTTCGTTTCACCCTCTCGTTCGACATGGACGGGCTTAAAGACCTTCTGGGAAGACGATGAAAACACGTATAGGTTTCGGATTCGATGTCCACAAATTGGTCGAAGGACGGGAATTATGGTTAGGAGGAATACGTATCGAGCACACCCTCGGACTCCTGGGACACTCCGATGCAGATGTTCTTATCCATGCCTTATGCGATGCCCTGCTCGGAGCGGCGAACATGCGTGACATAGGATTTCACTTCCCCGATACGGCCAACGAATATAAAAACATAGACAGCAAGATTTTACTAAAAAAGACCGTGGAGCTCATTCGAGAAAAAGGATTTTCGATAGGAAATGCCGACATAACGGTCTGTGCCGAACGCCCTAAACTCAACCCACATATTCCTCTCATGCAAAAAACACTTTCAGAATGTATGGGCATCGATCTTGAAGATATATCCATTAAAGCCACTACTACCGAAAAATTAGGCTTTACAGGAAGAGAGGAAGGAATTTCTGCTTATGCCGTAGTACTTTTGGAAAAATAACGAAGAGAAAGCCGTAAAATCAACAGCTTTCTCTTCTCTTTTCTGCGATTTTTTTTAACCAAACAATTCTCAGAAAAAAGGGCTATGACCCAATAAGTAGCCCACAAGTTCAATTCATGGTCTTTTCGCAGAAAATAAACAGGAAAATCCCCTCTTTCGTAATCTCGTCTAAACGAAATAGACTCACGAAACTTTAAAATAAAAAAGCGTGAGCCTGATAGTTTATCCTATTCGAGGTTCAGCAAAACCTTTGGTGGATAAACAACCAGCCCACGCTTGTCCATATAACAAGCGTAGGCGCTTAGTTGTCTATTACCCCACCATAAAAAGAATTTTGCTGATTCCGAATAGAGGTAATATTCTAAACGCTTATATTCCCAATATTTTTTCAAAGATACTCTTTTTCCCATGAGACGTCCAAAAACTCCCCGTTTTTTAACATTCTCAACAGATACGTTTTTATGAACAGATTGTACCTGGCTTCGTAAAAGTTCGCTATTTTTGCAATAGATGCGAAACAGGATACAACTCGACATAAAAATGAGCGAATACATTTTATTCGGTTTTCACCTTTCCGCATTTTTGCAGCAACACGAAACGCTATGGATTCTGACAAACGAGTATTGATAGGTATGAGCGGAGGTATAGACAGCTCTGCCGCATGCATGATATTACAAGAACAAGGGTACGAAGTAATCGGTCTCACCATGCGCATGTGGGATTTACCCCGACATTTCCCGAACGAAGGACAAACGATTCCTCAATTTGCCATAGAGGCCAAAGAACTGGCAGAGAAGATAGGAATAGAACACCACATTCTCGATGTAAGAGACGATTTCAAGAGAACGGTCATAAAAAGTTTTACCGACGAATATTTAAAAGGGAATACTCCCAACCCATGTGTTCTTTGCAATAAACAATTCAAATGGCATTACCTCTTGCAGGAAGCAGACCGGTTGAATTGCCAATGGGTCGCCACCGGACATTATGCTCGGATTTCACGGAAAAATAATCGCTTCATACTAAACAGGGGCGCCGATCCTAAAAAAGATCAATCTTACTTTTTGTGGAGACTCGGACAGCAGGAACTTGCCAGAACCATTTTCCCGTTAGGCGACATCACCAAAGAGGAAATAAAACAATACGTCGAGAAAAAAGGATTCCACGAAAAAGTCGAAAAAAAAGAGAGTATGGAAGTTTGTTTCATACCGGGAGACTATCGGGACTTTTTACGTGAACAACTTCCCGACTTAGACCGGGAAGTGACAGGAGGATATTTTATCGATGCCGCCGGACGGAAGCTCGGACAGCACAAAGGATTCCCATTCTATACCATAGGGCAGCGCAAAGGATTGGAGATAGCTTTGGGGAAGCCCATGTTCGTCACCCGCATAAATCCGATAAAAAACACGATACGGTTGGGAGAACGGTCGGAACTGCTCACCCGGAATATGGTTATTACCGATGTTATCGAAACCATACCCGGCATTCTGAATACATCGGAACCGGTCGACGTTCAAATTCGTTACCGCAGTGCGGCTATACCAGCGACCCTTCGCAAAGGAGAAACTCCTAACGAATGGATAGTCTGCTTTCAATCCGATGCTTCGGCGGTAACTCCGGGGCAATCGGCAGTCATTTACCAGAACGACTGTATTATCGGCGGTGGAATCATTGCCGATCAACGGTTATTAAAAAAGTATGCTCTATGATACGCCCGATACTGCTATTATCCTTTTTCATCGCTTTCACAGCCAATAATATAGCACAAGAGCAACAATACCGGATATGGTTCAACGACAAGCCCGAATCGGTTCACTCGGTCGATGAACCCGAGAAATTCTTATCAGAACAGGCTATCGCCCATCGGGAAAAACAGAATATTCCCATAGACTCCACCGATTTACCCATAGACCCCGTCCGATTAAAAAAACTTTCGGAACTCGGAGCCCGTATATTGGCCACATCGAAGTGGCTGAACACCGCCACCATAGCATTGACCGATACAACCGACTTATCGGCAATCGCCTCTCTGTCGTTCGTCAAAAAGCACGAAAGTTTAGGAATAGCCGTACAACCTGTCTCTAACCTCAAAAAAAGGCAGAAACAAATCGAATCGGAATCCGAGAATCCCTACGGAGATGCCACCCTGCAAATAGATGTACACAATGGGGACGAATTACATCGAGCTGGATTCACCGGAAAAGGAATGACAATCGCCGTCATCGATGGTGGATTCTTCAACGCAGACCGCAATCCCAAGTTCGACCCAAATAAAATTATCGGGAACCAGGACTTCATAGACAAGAAAATGGATTTCACGCACGGAGATACACACGGTTCGTCCGTCCTATCGACCATGTTGGTCAAAGACAGTTCCGTCTTTATCGGTACAGCCCCCGATGCCGCATACTGGCTCTTGCGTTCGGAAGATACCGATACGGAATATCCGGCAGAAGAAGATTATTGGGTGGCGGCTCTCGAATATGCCGACAGCATAGGAGCCGATGTGATAACCTCTTCTCTCGGTTACTCCGAATTCGACGATTCCCGATTCAACCACACATGGGATCAACTTGACGGCAAATCGGCATTTATTTCCCAAGCAGCCGCTATGGGAGTACAAAAAGGATTGCTCATCGTGGTAAGTGCAGGGAACGAAGGAGGTAACACCTGGGGAAAGACAACTTTTCCGGGCGATGTCGATGGCGTTCTCACGGTAGGAGCAGTTTCACCCAATCTGAAACCTGCATATTTCTCCGGCAGGGGATTTACGGCCGACGGCCGCATTAAGCCCGATATCATGGGAATCGGGGCTACCGCCGCAACAATAACACCCGAAGGAAACACGGCATGGAAAGACGGGACCTCATTTTCCGCGCCGATAATAGCAGGACTTACAGCCTGTCTGCGACAAGCTCTTCCCGACCTTTCTGCACAGGAAATCGTCGGACTCATCAAAAATAACAGTTCGCAATCTTTAACACCCGATTCCGTCATGGGATACGGCATACCCGATTTCTATGCAGCCTATCGTCAAGGAACCGGAATCGAACCCTCCCTAAAAGAAGATATTCCTCTACAAATCATTGACAGGGAAGGAATCCCCGTCATAAAAATAAAAAGGCTACCGATCGGCGAGACCTCAATTACCCTCCACATATACACTTTGGAAGGCGTTATTATACAAGAGTATAATGTTTCGGAAAATTCTGAAACGCCCTTGTACACATTGAAAAAAGGGATATATATACTGGCAGCCCGCTGTCAATCAAATTATTGGACTCAAAAAATACAACGGTTATGACCTCCGGGAAAAAAGAATTTTCACTACTCGAACTAAATGCTTGCGTGCGCAATACCCTACAAGAGTCTTTGCCGGAACGGTATTGGGTACGCGCCGAAATCAGCGAGGCGAGAATACACCCTTCCGGTCACTGTTATTTGGAACTGATCGAGAAAGAAGAACAATCCGGGAAAACCGTAGCCAAAGCCAGAGCCACCATTTGGGCGACGACATTCCGATTATTGCAACCGTGGTTCGAGCAGTCGACCGGACAACTGTTCACATCGGGTATCAAAATTCTCATACAAGTCAGTATCTCTTTTCACGAGCTATACGGTTATAACCTGACCGTGCACGATATCGATCCCGCTTATACGTTGGGAGATGCGGCTCGTCGTCGAGCCGCCATACTGCAACAACTCCGGGAAGAAGGAGTGGCCGACATGAACAAAGAGCTCACATGGCCGATACTGCCGCAACGTATAGCGGTCATATCTTCTCCGTCGGCCGCCGGCTATGGCGACTTTATGAATCAAATACAAAACAATTCTTACGGGTACAAAATATACACTGTTCTCTTCCCGGCGGCCATGCAAGGCGACCAAACAGAACAATCTATCATTCATGCTCTCGACCGAATCAACCGGCACGAAGAGTTGTTCGATGGTGTCGTCATCATTCGGGGAGGAGGAGCGACGTCCGACTTGAATAGTTTCGACAGTTATCCTCTGGCCGTCAATGTAGCCCAATTCCCACTACCTGTCATTACCGGTATCGGGCACGAACGAGACGACACCGTTATCGACATGGTAGCCAACACACGGGTAAAAACCCCTACGGCGGCAGCCGAATGGATTATCGCTCGTATGCACGAAGCCGACACATATGCCGTCAATCTGTCTCACACGGTAAGCTCAGAAGTCCGTAGTCGAATCGACCGGGAAAAGCAGACGATACAACGCGCGACCTCCTCACTTCCACTGCTCATCGAACGACTGATACTCGGAGAAAAACATAAAACCGGATTGTTAACTCAACAAATCAAACTCGCTTTACGAGCCGTTATCGATTCGGAAAGGAACAAGCTAGACCATACGGAAAAGACTGTCCGGCTATTGTCTCCCCAGTCACTACTCGAACGAGGATATAGCCTGACCCTCCACGGCAACCGGGTCGTTAAAAGTGTCGCAGAGCTATCTCCCGGAGACTCGATAGAGACTATCTTTGCTGATGGCAAAACGACAAGCCGGATAGAAAAAACAGAACCTTCGAAAACAAAATAAAATATATATGGCTAAAAAAACGACTCTCTCCTACTCCGATGCGATAGCCGAGTTGGAAACGATTGTAAACAAATTACAAAACAACGAATACGAAATAGACGAGCTGCAAAAATGCACGACACGTTCGCTCGAATTATTGAAATTCTGCAAATCCAAATTATTCGAGACCGACGAAGCTCTCCAAAAAATATTGGCCGAGTTGAACGATTAAACAGAATATATAAATGGCTCTTAACACCCACAATATAATATATGCCGGTTTATATATCCAAAAACAAAAAAAATGTTTAATTTTGCCGAGTTTTCAACTATATGAATATGTCCGAAAGAAAAGTCCGAGTGCGTTTCGCACCAAGCCCCACGGGAGCATTACATATTGGCGGGGTTCGTACCGCTCTCTATAACTATTTGTTTGCCAAGCAAAATCACGGAGATATGATCTTCCGTATCGAAGACACCGACTCTCAACGCTTCGTACCGGGAGCCGAGGCATACATTATCGAAGCCCTCGAATGGTTGGGAATCAAGTTCGACGAAGGGGTCAGCTACGGCGGAAATTACGGACCTTACCGGCAATCGGAACGAAAAGACATTTATCGTAAATATGTAAATCAACTGCTCGATGCGGGAAAAGCCTACATCGCATTCGATACTCCCGCCGAATTAGAAGCCAAGCGAAACGAAATCGCCAACTTCCAATACGACGCCTCCACTCGCATGCAAATGCGAAACTCGCTGACAATGGACAAAGAGGAAGTAGATTCCCTCATCGCACAAGGACAACAATATGTCGTAAGATTCAAAATAGAGCCGGGCGAAGACATCGTAGTCGACGATCTTATCAGAGGAGAAGTGACCATCAACTCGTCCATTCTCGACGACAAAGTGCTATACAAATCGGCAGACAATCTGCCCACCTATCACTTGGCGAATATCGTCGACGACCATCTAATGCTTGTCTCCCACGTAATCCGTGGAGAAGAGTGGTTACCCTCGGCTCCGTTGCACGTATTGCTCTACCGGGCTTTCGGTTGGGAAGACACCATGCCGCGGTTCGCCCATTTGCCCCTGTTGTTGAAACCCGACGGTAAAGGCAAGTTAAGCAAACGAGACGGCGACCGGTTGGGATTTCCCGTATTCCCGCTCGAATGGCACGACCCCAAAACCGGCGAAGTATCCTCGGGATATCGCGAGTCGGGTTACCTGCCCGAAGCCGTGGTTAATTTCCTCGCCCTGTTAGGCTGGAATCCCGGTAACGATCAGGAAATCATGTCGATGGACGAACTTATCGAACTCTTCTCTCTCGAAAAATGTAGCAAAAGCGGGGCTAAGTTCGACTATGAAAAAGGGAAATGGTTTAACCACAAATACATACAGGAGAAGAGCAACGAAGAGCTCACCGAGTTATTCATGCCTATTCTCGAAGAAAAAGGCATAAAAGCCGATAAATCCACCGTCGCCCGTATCATAGGCCTTGTAAAGGGTCGCGTAAGTTTCGTAAAAGAATTGTGGGATCAAGCAGCTTTCTTTTTTGTCGCACCGACTACCTACGAAGAAAAATCGGTAAAAAAACGCTGGAAAGAAGAGACCCCCGCTCAAATGCGTGAACTCATCGAAATATTGCGCAATATGGACGACTTCTCGTCTGCCCCGGCCGAAAAAGTCGTATTAGGTTGGATCGAACAGAACGGTTACCATTTGGGTAACGTCATGAATGCTTTCCGTTTGGCCGTAGTTGGGGAATGTAAAGGGCCTCACATGTTCGACATTACGGAAATCATGGGCAAAGAAGAGACTATCAAGCGTATCGAGCGGGCTATCGAATATTTAGGTTAATGAAATACAGACTGCCACATACACTGCTTTTGATTATTCTCCTTGCCGCACTGTTTCCTGCAAAGGCTCAGCAAATAGCTTGGAGCGTAGATATGACCGGATTTTTCGACAATCGGGAGTTCGGTTATTCCAAAGCACAGTCCCAAACTTTTTTCGGGACACGCTTGTCTCCCGAAATCGGTATCAGAATAGGACATAGCACGATCATGGCAGGAGCCTCATGGGTACAGCCCATCGACGGATCCACTCGCGAGGCCAAAGTGCACCCCACGGTCTATTACCGTTACGACACCTCCAAATTCCGAATGTCGTTGGGTATGTTTCCCCGTACCCAATTAATCGAAAACGTACCGGCAATCTTGCAATACGATTCTCTCACCTACTTCCGTCCCAACATAGCAGGTGCATTATTCCAGTATATACATGCCAAAGGATTCGCCGAGCTCTATATCGATTGGAGACAAGTACAGACCGAGGTAAAACGAGAGGCTTTCATGGCTGTATTCAACGGCCGGTGGCAACCCCTGCCCTACCTTTTCGCGGGAGGGCATTTGGTGATGAACCACTTGGCTCGTCCTCGCAATTCGGATAGCCGCTATACGGTTACCGACAATCTCATCGCCAGCCCATACATCGGACTGGATTTAACCACATACACACCGTTGGACACCTTGACCCTCAAAGTGGGGTATCACATCAGTCTCGACCGGCTTCGCAACGTCGGGACGTGGCATCACCCGCAAGGCATTCTCATAGACTTATTGGCCGAATGGCGCTTCTTGGGTCTACATAACACATTTTACAAAGGAGGTTCGCAAATGCCCCTTTATCCCCAATTAGGAGCTCAGCTCAATCAAGGAGATCCGTTCTACCAGTCTTCGACCTATAATCGCACGGATATATACGCCTACATTTTCCGCAAAAGTTATCTTAATTGCATAGCTTCCTGCAACCTGCATTATACGCCCGGCAACCTCGATTTTCAACAGCAACTCACCCTACGATTCTATATAGACGACCAAGCATGGAAAAACCGTAAGGGAAAACAGAATCGAGGTTACCTGAAAAATATCTTGTAACCCGACAAGAGAAAATCGCCGCTATGAAATTGATTTATAATTTTGGAATATATTGCTATAAACAATTAGTCGCACTCGCCGGAATACGAAATGTCAAGGCCCGGAAACTGACTCAGGGACAAAAAGGAATCTTCGATTACCTCTCCCGGCATGCCGATCCGCAAGGAGATTATTTGTGGATACATGCCTCGTCCCTCGGAGAGTTCGAACAAGGACGTCCGCTTATCGAAGCCATAAAAAAAGCGCAACCCGATACCAAAATATTACTCACGTTTTTCTCTCCATCGGGTTACGAAGTCCGCAAAGATTATTCGGGAGCGGATCTTATTTGCTACCTTCCGTTCGACCTGCCGGGCAATGTAAGACGATTCCTCGACTTGACCAAACCCACGAAAGCCATATTTATTAAATATGAATTTTGGGCGAACTACCTCAACGAACTTAAACGCAGGAATATACCCACGTATATTGTCTCGGCTATCTTCCGCCCCAAACAAATATTCTTCCGTTCTTATGGAGGATACTTTCGTCGCATTTTGAAAAACTTTACCCACCTTTATATACAGGACGAACGCTCCCGACAACTACTCGCCAGTATAGGCATCGACAATGTATCGATCGTAGGTGACACTCGTTTCGACCGGGTCGGCGACATTCGTCGCACGGCCAAAGAATTACCTCTTGTCGAAGCGTTCGCACAAGGGAAAAAGATACTTATTGCCGGCAGCTCGTGGCCCAAAGACGAGGAGTTCATTACTCGATATTTCAATCACAACGATAATATCAAACTCATTCTGGCCCCACACGAAATACACGAATCTCATTTGCAATCGATAGAGAGACTACTGAAACGCCCGGCTATACGTTACACACAAGCCACAATCGACACCGTACAGTCGTATGATTGCCTCATCATAGACTGCTTCGGGCTTCTCTCCTCCATTTACAGATACGGAACCGTCGCTTACGTCGGTGGAGGATTCGGAGCCGGCATACACAATATTGCCGAAGCTGCCGTATATGACATACCCGTTATTTTCGGGCCTAACCATCGCCGATTCAAAGAAGCCCACGAACTCATAGCATGCGGAGGCGGCTTTGCAATCCACAACAGTCAAGAATTTGCAACCGTTGCCGACAAACTACTAACCAATCCCAAATACTTAGCCTCTGCCAGAAAAAATGCAGGTGATTACATTTCGACTCATGCCGGAGCAACCAAACTCATTTTGAAAGAGTTGTTCGGGATAGAAGAATAACGGTACACCTGTTCTTTATTGTTTCCGCCTCTACTCAATCTCGGCTGGATTAAATTCGATTTAAAATGGAAAAGGAGATAAAGAAACCCGTTAAAATACTTTTCGTCTGCCTCGGAAATATTTGCCGTTCGCCGGCTGCGGAAGGAGTATTTAAACATATGCTTCGACAACGGGGGATAACCGGTCGCTTCGAGGTAGACTCTGCCGGGACTTACAGCGGTCACGCCGGAGAATTACCCGACCCTCGCATGCGTTCACACGCTGCCCGACGCGGATATTTGCTGGAACATCGCAGTCGCCCTGTAAGACCCGATGATTTCGAGAAATTCGATTTGATTTTGGGTATGGACGATTACAACATCGATACGCTCCGTTCTATGGCCGACTCTCCCGAAGAAGCCGCAAAAGTAAAGCGTGTAACCGATTATTGCCGACATTACCCGGTAGATTGTATCCCCGACCCTTATTACGGTGGAGCCGACGGCTTTGAGAATGTATTGAATATCTTGGAAGATGCCTGTGAAGGAATAATCGAGGATTTTTACATCGCATGAATATAATGCACTTCACACCGCACAAGACATAAAATTACCGACTTTCCATCTTTCCCTTGACAAAGGGAACATTTCTACACCTCTCCCCTGCCGTGTTCCACGTGGCATTGCCAACACCCTTTTTAGAACTGTGAGGGAGTGGCGCAGCATTATTGGTATGGTATTTCCCCCTACCGTGTCCCGTAGCATTGGGTGTCGCAAAGCGATATAGAGATCTTCTGTTAGCCGTATAGGGGAATAAATACGAGGAAAGTATTTCTCCCTCCTCCCTGCTGTGTCCCGTAGTATTACGGGGTGTTTTGCAACGCAAAATATAGGGGAGGTGGCTCGCAGAGCCGGAGGGGTTGAAAAGAGATGGTGAACAACTGGCTTATAGGCTCAGAGACGAAAGATAAATAAACAATAGATATGACATTTTCATTAAAAATATAAAGTTTCCTTCAAAAAAGCTTTTTCTTTCCGATTCGTTTTTATATTTTTGTTAGACTAATTTCAATGGGCTCAAAATAAACCATATAGAATATTCTAACTCTAAAACAATACATCTATGAAAAAAAATTACTTCTTACACACAGCTATTTTATTAGTAGCGTTGGTTTGTGGTTCTGTCCCGGTGTGGAGCCAGACTTACAAAAAAATATCTTCTATCGAAGAACTTACCGATGGAAAATATGTAATAGCTTATGAAAACATGGCTATGGAAAATAAAGCTAATGGTTCTAGAATTGCTGCTACTGCAATCAATGTTACAGATAATGCTATTATTAGTCCCGATGCATCTATTATTTGGGAGATTACAACAACAGCAAACGGTATGAGCATTAACAATAATGGAACATATGTCGTTGGTGTAAATAGCAATAATGCCTCTCTTTCTTCAAACTTTGAAGAAAAAACATGTGAATGGAATTTTTCTGTGGAAAAAGACAATTTTCGAGCCACCAACGTACAATATAGTAATCGATTTTTGCAATATAACAGCAGCAGTAAGTGGTTTGCATGTTACCAGTCAAATAGCAACCAAAAAGATTTGACACTCTACAAATTGGAAGAAACGGGAAAATCAAATCCCGAATTAACATTTAGCGGAATCACTGGCGACATAACCAAAATGTTGGCAGACGGAAGTTACAGCAGCAAAGCCACAACGAAATCGGATGCCACTATCGTTTACAGCAGCAGTAATCAAGAAGTAGCTACCATCGACCAACAAGGTACGGTAACGCTCCTTGCCGGAGGAACAACTGTAATCAAGGCCGAAGTTGCCGAAACAGCGACTTTCAACGCCTCTTTTATCGAATATACGTTGAAAGTAACAGATCCGGCAGCTCTCAAAACATTTGTAAAAGTGACTAATGACGCCGTAACCGAAGGGAAATATATTATCGTCTATCAAGCAAATGATGATGCCAACTCGGTAATGGCTTTGAATACAACCAATGCCGGGAAATTCTTTGGAAACACCGAAATAGATCTTACCGAAAATAAAATCGTCACCGACGACAAAACAGTTATGTGGGACATTACCCTAGAATCGGACGATCATTACTCTATCAGCAACGGAAATATATTTGTAGGATTTAAGGGTAACAATAATGAAGCCTATATATACAATGACTATACAATCGGAGAATGCGGTTGGAATTTTATATACGATGAGAATAATAAAGTTTTCAAAATCCAAAATGCTGGTGTAAATACTCGTTATTTACAATTCAATGCTAACAACAATCAATATCGATTCGCTTGCTATACCGGTTCCCAAAAACACCTTACTCTTTATAAACAAGAAGACAGCAGAACAGCCGTAGAAGTAACGTTCAATGAAATAGACGGAAACCAAACCTTATTCTTCACAAAAGGATTCACCTACAATAGTGCAGCTACTGCTACTCCAACAAGGCCTATCACTTACAGCAGCAGTAACCAAGAAGTAGCTACTATCAGCACAGAAGGTGTGGTAACACTCGTAGGTGCAGGAACAACTGTAATCAAAGCCTCCACCGCTGCCGACAACACCTATCAAGAAGGTGCTGCCCAATACACACTGACCGTTCGTAATACATCGGTAGAACTTCCTTATCAAATTGATTTCAAGACAGAAGGATTAGGCGATTGGCTCACCTATACAACCGAGGGAACAGTAGAATGGGAATCGACCAATTATGGGGTTCAAGCTAATGGTTTCAATAAAGGAGTCGGTGAGGCTTATTTAATCTCTCCCGCCGTAACAGCCTCAGATATAGTTTTAGCGTTTAGCAGTCAAAAGTCATTTAACGGTAACGATTTACAACTGTTCTACTCAACCGATTTCGACCCCAGCATCATGTCGCAACCGAGCGATGCCTCATGGACCGAAATCACCGATATGGCAACATGGGCCACCAGCCAAGAAACGACCGAATCGGGTAACATCGAGCTGCACGATCTCACTGCGCCCATTCGTTTCGCTTTCAAATACACTTGTGAAGCCAATGAAGCTGCCCGTTGGACAATCGTCGAGCTGTCAATCTCAAAAGGTCAACCTAGCGGTATCGAAGATGTAGCCACCAATGAAATGAAAGTCATCAACGGCAAAGGTCAAGTAACCATCGAAACTGCCGAAGCTATGCCTATCGCTATCTATGCACTCACCGGAGCACAAGTTCGACAAATAGAACTTGTCGAGGGAACCAACATTATAGAATTACCGGCCGGTATTTATCTGATCGGAAATAAAAAAGTAGTCGTATTTTAACCGATACTACTTTCAACCATAAAAAAGGAGCGGCATTACATGCCGCTCCTTTTTTCTATTCCTCACGCACCAGACATCGGTTCGGTAGAAAATCCGCAGATAAAGGATTGAATTTTAGCAATGAAATTCTTGTCGACAACCTCATTCCGATCAATTCGGTGAGAGACAGAGAACTATCGTTTGATTGAAAATTCAACCCCCTCGCCCTACGGGCACTCCCCCTATCTCATCTGCGATGAGCAGAGGGAGAGGACTGAAATGTCACTTCATCAGTTTTAAACTCCTCCATTGCCGGCATTTTCTAACCCCTCCGTCCTTCGGACACCTCCCCTATATTTTGTTGTGCAAAACACCCCGTAATACTACGGGACACAGCAGGGAGGAGGGAGGTAAATACTTTCCTCGTATTTATTTTTCTAACAGAAGACCTCTATATCGCTTTGCGACACCCCGTAATGCTATGGGACACGGCAGGGGAGGAGGTTTTAAAATGCCACTCCAACAATGAGCCATAAATCCCTACCAATTATCGAATGGCCCAAACATCGGCTTATTCCTACGAGCCGGAAGAAATAAATAATCAATAAAATAATCGACTCCAACTCCCAATAAAACAGAAAGAAAAACCATTCGCCCTTCTTTTTGTATTTTTTTTACTCAAAAGAAATACCTTTAACCCCCTATGTTTGTTTAACTTTAAATGATAAACTATGGTAATTGCGTATTTAAGAGTCAGCACCAGTAAACAACATCTTGTCAACCAACAAGACGAAATCAGGCGTTTCGCCCACACCAAAGAGATAGAAGTCAGCCGATGGGTAACCGAAATTGTCAGCGGAAAAAAGAATCAGAAAGAACGGAAGTTAGGGAGAGTAATCAATCAATTAAAACCGGGAGACACGCTCATCGTTACCGAAATATCGAGATTAAGCCGCACTCTCACAGAGATTATGGCCATTATGGGAAAATGTCTTGAAAAAAATATTACAATCTACTCTACCAAAGACGGATACGCATTCGATAATACCATAAACAGCAAAGTCCTTTGCTTTGCATTCGGCCTTGTCGCAGAAATCGAACGGAACCTTATATCTATGAGAACCAAAGAAGCTCTTGCCTTACGAAAAGCAGAAGGAGTCATTCTCGGTCGGAAAAAGGGAAGTATCACCAAATTGAAAATACTCATCGATAACGAACTTGAAATAATAGATCGCCTGAAAAAAGGAGAATCTATGGCTTCGATTTGCCGTATATACGGAGTCTCTACCGATACGTTCTCCAAATTCAGAAAGGTTTGTCCAAGCGTAGAAGAAGCATTCCAATACAAGATGACGCATTTTTATACTTCGTCAAAATAAAAATCACCCCGGAGAAGAAGCACCGGGGTGAAAATAAAGAAACCTATTTTTTCAGAAGGTCCAGCAGAAGTTCCGGCTCATTCGTCGTGATAAAGTCGGCTGCTTCATCGATAAAATACTGCAAGTCGTCTGCTTTATTTACGGTCCAGACATTAACCGTCAAGTCCAAATCATGAGCTTCCCGAATCCAACTCTTATTGTTTTTCAATACCTTTTGATGATAATCGAGACCCGTATACCCCAACTCTTTAAGCTCGGCAGGTGTTTTATCTCCATTCAAATAAGCGACCTTCGCATTCGGGTCCAACCGGATAATCTCCGTTCCCACCAAGTTGCTGAATGCGATGTATTCTACCTGCCCTTCCATTTTCATCGATTTGACCATATCCACAACCTTTTTAGCCAACTCGATATTTCTTTCGGGAGTAGATTGGGTTTTAAGTTCCAACACCAATATCATGGGCTTCAACTTCTTTCCGGCTTTTAAATAATCCTTCAAAGAAGGAACAGTCTCCCCGTTTTTCAATTTTGACTTCGTTATGGTCTTGAAATCCGTTTCTTCGATTTTCAATCCGTCCAATGTTTTGGGGTCATGGTTTACCACCAACCCACCGTCCGAAGTCAACCATATATCCAATTCCGACCCCCAACAACCGACGTCATGAGCTTTTCGCAATGAAGCCAAAGAGTTCTCGGCAGAGCCTTCACATTTCCAATATCCCCGATGAGCCACGGTCTTGGTCGACGACTTTGCCTGAATAGCCGGAGTCATAGCCAATAACATCAATGCAACCATTAAAATTTTAGTTTTCATAATCATTTGTTTTTTATTAAGGTATCTACTTACTTCTTCGGATTCTCCAAATTAGTTCTTATCTTGAAGTCGGCGGTTTTAAAAGAGACGTTCTTATCTCGAACATCGTTACAATGAACGATCAAAGCTCCCTCTTTTTCCCAATACGATTTCACGGTATGTCCGCTCATCGGGCCGTCTTCTTTGCCTCTCACCGTCACATCGTCGGGGTTCACCACAATTTTCAATCCTCTCGATTCATTCAACATATCCATGTCTCCTCGGCTATTCCCGCCCACAATCAAAGGCACGGCTTTAATATAAGTAGGTATAACCTGAGCCTTGCCATCATCTTGCGGTATGGGCATAATGATTTCATCGGACATGACTCCGTTTTTCACGACACCCTTAACCCCCAGCACATGAGTGACGGGTATTCCCAACTCGGAAGCGACAAACCTTTGGTATAAAAATTCGGGAGAGGCAGTCAATATCCACACCTCGAAACCATATTCTTTCAAGTTGGAAATAAGAGTCTTCATCTCAGGATACATTTTCCCCTTATACGAACGCATATAACAATCGTAACCGAGGGTAGCGATTTCCTCAGGAGTCATGCCAGACAAAAAATGTACCCTATCTTCCACATAAGGTTTCCCCACGTTATTACCGTCTTTTACCATACGGTCGAGAATCGCCATCTTTTGTCTCGATTCTTTATCTTTACGGTTCTTGTATTTTTTATCGGCATAATCATACAACGCCTCGTCGGCCAGATAGTAAGGAGCTTGTCCGAACACCGTACCGTCGCAATCGAACACGGCGACCTTACGGCCGGTAACGGTCAACGTCGTATTCAGAAATTCCTCGATACGAGCATTCGTCTCATCGGGCCAAGTCGCAATAGGACGATATTGTTGGGCACAGATACTCCCTGCCGCAAAAACATTTAACAGAACTACAATCGCATAAAAAAATCTGTTGGAAATAGATCGCATAATATATTTTTTTTAATTTGCACTTTATGCAAATATACAACAATTATCTACATATAATATTATACGAATCGAAAAAATTCGAAAGTAAAACCCCCTTACTTGAAATAAAATCGAAAGGAAACGAAAATTTCATAGAATCGTAATAAAGCGATTGTTCATTACATTCCGTACTCATAAAAGAGTACATCGCAGTTACCCGACTTTGCTCCGCATTCTATCGCTTAATATCGCTGCCATATTCTCCCCAGCCCATGCAATCAGACTATCAATACAAGGCAACAAAGATTTCGCCCGGTCGGTCAAAGAGTATTCTACCCTCGGGGGAACCTCGGCATAAATCACTCTTTTTACCAATCCGTCTTCTTCGAGGGCTCGCAAGGTAACCGTCAACATCTTTTGGGAAATATCGGGGATATTCTTCTGCAAAACATTAAAACGCATAACAGACGAACCACTCAATGTATAAAGAACCAACAGGGACCATTTATCACCGATACGCGAAAGAATATTCCGAATAGGACAATCGGGGAAAAGTGCATCCTTAATTTCTATTTTAGCCATAATCATTATATTTCAATAACAATACAAAAGTAATTAAGAAACTTAGATAATGCAACAGTAAAATTCAGTTATATTAAAAGAAGTTAAAACACACTTTAATAACTCATTCGTATTCAACGAAGGTTTCAAAAAAGTAACTATCTGACTTCGAGGTATCTTCTTGTGAAGAAAAAATTATAGTTTCATATTTGCAGCTAAAAAGAGAGTAACAATAATTTAGTAACTAATAAAAACTAGAATTATGAAAAAGAACATTTTAATTTTATTATCATTAATCACATTTACAGCAATGGCACAAACAAAAGGAAAATTCGAAGTTCTGGACTTGAAGGATTTCAAATTGCACGTGTATTACACGAACGATGCTCTGAACGATGCAAGCTACATCGTAGAAGGTAAAAACGGACTCATTACCTTGGAACAGCCTTTATTTAAAGATAATGTGGCAGAATTCGACGCTTATGTGGCCTCGTTGAACAAACCTGTACAGACAATCATCACCGATTACCATGTGGGTGGGACGGGAAACCACGATATAGTAATGGCCGAAGGTATGCCAGCCTTTACAAAAGGAGCGACCTACGACGGAATGATGCGGAACTTCGCCGAAATTTTCGGCGATGCAATCGTACCGCTACCGACCGGGAAAGCAGAAGAAATTAAATTTGGCAGCAAACAAACGTGGGATAATATAGAGTTTTACTTCGACAAAGGAGCTTCCACCGACTTTCCCGCAGCCAGTATCATTATCGGGAATAAAGTTTACTACACCCACTGGACTCCGGTAAAAGCTCACATAAGCTACTTGCAAATAAGTTCTCCGGCCGCCATAGATGCAGAAATTGCCGAAGCCGAGAAAGCGCTGAAATCGGGATGCGAATACTTTATCGGAGGTCACGACGGAGCTACCGGACGCGAATCGGTTGAATTTAAAATCGACTATCTGAAAAAAATGAAACAAATCCTCCGGGAAAACTCCACCGCCGAGAGGTTCATCTCGGCCATGACTCAGACATTCCCCTCTCTGCCAGGAGAAAACAATCTGACCGACTTGGCGAAAGCCCTCTACAAGCACTAACTTTCCTATCGAACAAAAAAATCCGATAGCTTCAACTGCTATCGGATTTTTCTGCATCCTCTCCGCTTTTATAGCTCTCAACTCATCGCCTGATTACGAAACTCGTTCGGAGTACACCCTTCGAGTTTTTTGAACAAACGACTGAAATGTTGGGGATATTGAAATCCCAAAGAATAAGCGATCTGACTGATTCCGAGCTGTGAGCCCAATATATACTCCTTAGACAATTCAATAATTTTACCTTGTATATATTCCTGCGCTGTCTTCCCGGTCTCTTTTTTCACCAAGTCGCCGAAATAACCCGGAGAAAGAAAAACTTTGTCGGCAAAATACCTGACGGAAGGTAGTCCCCGCACTTGTGATTCCCCGTTGCGGAAATAGTCGTTTAAAAGCTGTTCGAACCTGATAAGGACATCGTTATTAACCTTTTCACGAGTATAGAATTGACGGTCGTAAAACCGCAAACAATAATCGAGCAACAGTTCTATATTGACCGATAACAACTCCCTTGTGTGTTTGTCCACCGGGTGTTCCAACTCCACTTCTATTTTATGGAAACAATCCATAATAATTTCCCGCTCTTGATCCGAAAGATGGAGTGCTTCGTTCTGTTCATACGAAAAGAAAGAGTACTTCCCTATCTTCTTCCCTAATGCCGTTCCATAAATAAGATCGGGGTGAAAAATCAATCCATACACCTCGGGGCTTATCTCGTCCTCATCGGAATCTACGCCAACCAACTGCCCCGGAGCGAAACTGACGATCGTACCCTCCTGATAATCATAATACCGTCGGCCATATTTCAACGTACAATTCGTTCCGTTTTTCAAGAACAAGGCATATACGCCATAATTCATCTTCACGTGATTGACAACTCGGGTCGCTTTCCTCAAATCCACGACCGAGACCAGAGGATGCAAGGTTTTCAAGCCATACATCTTATTATAAACATCGACACTGTTCAACTGAATAATTTCGTTCATATCTTTTTAGAAAACTAATTGCAAAAGCTGTACGGCCAAACCGTACATTCTTATACAGTGCAAAATTACAACAACTTACGAAAAGAGAAAGAGACGCATCACAGAATCCGGAATTCGGGTTATTCTTTCCGTAATTCATCTACTATCGTTATAGAATATAGGCGGTAATTTTACATCGTCAAACCAACCATGCAAAAAGAATATAATATGGATTTAAAACGATTCCAACAAATGATTGCCGCAGGCGAGCCGTTGGCGGGTGAAGAAATGATTGCTTTCATGCGTGAACAAAGCGACGACACTCGCCGGCTACTATTCGATTTGAACGGTTCTTACCACACACCCGAAGAGATCGTCACCCTATTCAGCCAAATTACCAACAGCAAGGTAGACAATTCTTTCCGTCTGTTCCCACCTTTTTATACCGACTTCGGAAAAAATATCCATGTAGGGAAGAATGTCTTTATCAACTCTTGTTGCCAATTTCAAGACCAAGGCGGTATCTTTATCGGCGACGGAGCACTGATAGGGCATAGTGTGGTGATGGCGACTTTGAATCACGGCTTCGCTCCCAATGACCGCCAGAATCTCTATCATGCACCTATTCATATAGGAAAAAGTGCATGGATCGGTGCACATGCCACCATCTTACCCAATGTGACTATTGGTGACAATGCCATCGTCGGAGCAGGCTCGGTCGTTACCAAAGATGTACCGGACAATGCAATTGTTGCCGGAAATCCGGCTCGATTCATCAGAAAAATAAACTCTTAAACCGAATGAAGCCTTTTATCATTGCTTTAACCCTTTGCCTTTTCGTAAACATTTCCTCATGCTCGACCAACGATGCCCCGATTGTGGAACCACCGAACGGAGAGACAGCAGGAGACAGTAATACGCCCACGATGAACGAACAAATACGTATCATTATCGGCAACGCCTCTTTTACGGCCACTTTGGAGGATAACGCCACAGCGAAAGCGTTCGTTGCCCATAACTGTAAACATGACCGAACATGCCGGTAATGAAAAGTTTTATTACTTGCCGACAGCCTTGCCTACGAGTACTGTTACGCCCGGAACAATCTTCGCTGGCGACCTGATGCTATGGGGCAACAGTTGTCTCGTCTTGTTCTATGAGACCTTTTCCAGTCCGTACAGCTATACGCGAATCGGGAAAATCGACAAGCCATCGGGATTATCGGCAGCAGTCGGCGACAGGAACATAACCGTGACATTCGAATAACCTCAACCATATAAACATCAATCTTATGAAACAACGAATCAAATTTATCTTTACAACATGGTTCATCGCCATAAGTCTGTTTACAATAAATGCACAAGATGTACAAACCAATAAAAACGATATGGAAAATTTGAATCTGACAAATGAATGGGATAAAACATTCCCCCAAAGTGACAAAGTGAAACATAGTAAAGTAACATTCAGGAACCGTTACGGAATTACGCTCGCAGCCGATTTATACATGCCGAAAAATGCCGAAGGCAAATTACCGGCTATCGCCGTCTGCGGCCCGTTCGGGGCTGTAAAAGAACAAGCGTCGGGACTCTATGCGCAAACTATGGCCGAACGAGGCTTTCTGACAATCGCCTTCGACCCCTCTTTCACCGGCGAAAGCGGCGGCGCACCTCGCTACGTGGCATCACCCGACATAAATACGGAAGATTTCTGTGCAGCCGTCGATTTCCTCTCCTTGCGTGACGATGTAGATTCAGAGCGAATCGGAATTATCGGCATCTGTGGTTGGGGCGGACTGGCTATAAACGCCGCAGCCATAGACACACGCATTAAAGCGACCGTAGCCTCTACCATGTACGATATGAGCAGATGCACGGCCAACGGTTATTTCGACGAAAACGACAATGCCGATGCCCGTTATGAAATGCGCCGACAACTCAGCTCCCAACGTACCATCGATGCAAAAAACGGTTCGTATGCCACGGCCGGCGGTGTAGTCGATCCACTACCGCAGGATGCACCGCAATTCGTAAAAGATTATCATGCCTACTACAAAACTTCACGGGGTTACCATTCTCGTTCGTTGAACTCTAACAACGGCTGGAACAAAACTTCGGCTCTCTCGTTTCTCAATGCTCCTATCCTCGCTTATAGCGACGAAATTCGTAGTGCCGTGTTGCTGATTCACGGAGAGAAAGCTCATTCGCGTTATTTCAGCGAAGATGCTTTCAAAAAGTTGAAAGGCGACAACAAAGAGTTAATAATTGTCTCAGGAGCCAACCACACGGATTTATACGACCGAACAGACATTATTCCTTTTGATAAATTGGAATCTTTTTTCAAAGGGTATTTGAAATAAAATAGAGCCTGACGAATAAATAAAGCCCGATAAACCTATGTTATCGGGCTTTATTCTTTATTCCAACGAAGCATCATCTCCGGCAGGGCAATCGTACCATCGCCCCGCAACCGGAAAAACCAAATATTACTTACCAAAATTTATTCTGCTGAGGATTGTATTCAAAACCGACGCTTCCCAACTTAGCGACTAAATCAGCTTTACTGATGTGCATATCATCGCACAATTCATCTAACGACACATAATTATCCCGTAACTTCGTATTAATAAACGAGAATAAAATCATCGGGTCTTCTGGCAAAACAGTCATATACTTTTCTCCTTTTATTTCGGGTAGCAAAGATAGTGTAAATTAAACGATTCTTTCAAAAAAAAATTACAGATACCCAATTGCTAAGTATCTGTAATCTTTCTCGGTGATCCGCTTGGGGCTCGAACCCAAGACCCCAACATTAAAAGTGTTGTGCTCTACCAGCTGAGCTAGCGAATCTAACCTTGTTGCTTTTTG
>NZ_JAIJHU010000093.1:0-6127 GCF_022723415.1 Barnesiella sp.
GATATAAATCTGTATATTCGAAATGGTTTATTCTAATTATATATAAAAAACATCTCTTTAAGATATAACACCCGTACTCTCTATCAAAAAAAGGTTCGATATATACAAATTTCCACTCAATCTTTCTTAGAAACGACTTTCTTTGAACTTTCAGCAGCCTTTGCCTCCTTCGCTTTTTTTGCTTCCGCTCGTTTAGAGTGTCGCTCAATCCGAGCCGATTTCAGCTCCTTTTGCAACATCTCTATTTCGGCCGACTGATTCCGAATCGTCGTCAATAAAGCATTCAACTCTTCGTTTTCTATCGATTCGGGATATTGCGCTTCCACCCGTACGATAAAATCGCTGAGCACATTCATGTAATTGGTAAAAGCCTCATACGGACTATCGTAAGGGCTGTAATGGCTATGCACAGCTCCGTCGGACAAATACTTCGTACACATATAATAGAAGTGGTCGCTGGCTTGCAAATAATACCAATCTTGTTTCAGACGACGGTCGTCACACAAGCGGACGCGCTCGGCAACCGAATAGAGCTTGCGGAACGCTTCGTTCTGCAACGTGTTTCCCAACCATGCACTGGTGTCCCGTGCCTCGTCGGCCCACGACATCGGATAAGGAACCGACAGCATATCGACCGGTTTCAATTTACTGATCGCCTCGGTCGGCGTGCAGAACCCGACACCCTCTTGTTCGGCAAAACGAGGAAGGGCTTTCATAAACTCGAAAATACCCGATTCGCGAGGTTGCAGTTCGCCCAATGTTTCGTAATTCATGAAAAGATTGACGATAGGTTCTTCTTCGGGATAATTCTTTACCCACGAAATAAACTTCTCTGCCGTTAAAGGATAATCGCTCCATTCGTAATTAGAGAAACGGAATGAAATATCATCACTCATTTTGTAATTTTTCAACAACATTTTCAGCTTGGGAGCAGCTGCCGAACTATACAAATAATTCGGGCTCTTCCAACCCAAAATATGCTTCGCGCCCTCTGTAATAACGCCTTTGAATCCCATCGAAGCTATCATAGAGGCTATGTCATCGGAAAATATCAACTCGGTATTTCTGAACACTTTGGGCTTCACGCCGAAAAGCTGCTCTATCTTCTCGTCGTGTTGTCTCACCTGCATCTTGAACTCCTCCGGATCGCACAACGATGCCAACGAGTGCGCATAAGTTTCGGACAAGAACTCCACACAATCGGTCTTGACCAATTCTTTCATGCTGTCGATAAATTCAGGCACACAAACTTCGAGTTGCTCCAAAGCCACCCCCGATATGGAAAAAGCCACCTTGAACTTACCATTGGCATTTTTAATCATTTCAAGTAATGTCGCATTTGCCGGGAGGTAAGAACGCTGAGCTATGCGAGTGATAATATCGTCATTGGCAAAATCATCATAGTAATAGTGATCGTTACCTATATCGAAGAAACGGTATCGTTTCAATCGAAACGGTTGATGAATTTGAAAATAGAAACAAATAGTTTTCATATAAGGTCGAGTTTTTTCATTAGTTATTATTGTGCATTACCTTGTGGTAAATATCGATTACTTTCTGTCCGGCATATTTCCATTTGATTTCGTTCACCTCCCGCTCTCCTTCTTCGCGCAGTTGCTTATAGATAGCAGGATAAGTGATTATAGAATAAATGGCATCGGCCATAGCATCGATATCCCAATAGTCGGTCTTAATGACATTGGTCAAAATCTCGGCACACCCCGACTGCTTCGAAATAATCGAAGGCACACCCACTTGCATGGCTTCAAGCGGAGAAATACCGAATGGTTCCGAAACCGAAGGCATCACATACACATCGCTGGCCTTCAACATTTCATAAACCTGCTTTCCCCTCAAAAATCCGGTAAAATGGAAACGGTCGGATATATTACGCTGAGCCGACAAGAGAATCATCTTATCCATCATATCTCCGCTCCCGGCCATGACGAACCTCACCCTATTGGTCTTCTTCAACACCCGCGCCGCAGCCTCCACAAAATACTCAGGGCCTTTTTGCATGGTAATGCGTCCCAAGAAAGTAACCACCTTTTCTTTCGGACTGTGAGGAACTTCTATCGATTTAATCTCGTCGCTCAAAGGCTCTACGGCATTGTGCACGGTCGTCACCTTCGCCGGATCGATATGATACTTTTCGATAACCGTCTGACGAGTCAGATTACTTACCGTAATAATATGGTCGGCATGCAACATACCGTCCCGTTCGATATTATACACCGTAGGATTTACATTACCCCGGCTTCGGTCGAAATCGGTCGCATGCACGTGAATAACCAGCGGTTTACCGCTCACTTGCTTGGCATGAATACCGGCCGGATAGGTGAGCCAATCGTGGGAATGAATGACATCGAACTGAACCGTACGAGCAATCACCCCGGCTACAATCGAGTAATTATTTATCTCCTCCATCAGATTATCGGGGTAACGTCCCGAAAATTCGATACACCCCAGATCATTGGTTTTCAGATAATTAAAATCCGCATAAATATGGCTGCGAAGATCGAAATATTCTTGGGGATCCATACAATAGCCATAACGCTGCTGTACATAATCCCAACTTACATCTCTCCATGCGACAGGTGTATTCGCAGCTCCGATAATATGGGCAAAAGTTTTATCCTCGTCTCCGTATGGTTTAGGTATGACAAATGTGATGTCTATATCGCCACACTCTGCCATGCCTTTGGTCAGCCCATAACTGGCCGTACCCAAACCTCCCAAGATATGAGGAGGAAACTCCCAACCGAACATAAGCGCTTTCATAGATAGGAATCAGGCTTTACATGTTATACTTTTTCAATAAATTCAATACTCTCAATATTTCACCGACATTGGCGGCATAGCTGATAGCTCCCCGGCCTGCGAAAGGTGGATTCCCGTCGAACAGCTCGGAGATAGAGCCAATGCAAGTCTGAGACATTTCATCTTCAAACCCTATCAGCATACGTTCCAAAAACGATACCCCGCTAATACCGAATATCTTCAAATAGGCATCGGCATACGCTCCCATCAACCACGGGCGAGCAGGTCCTTGATGATAAGCATATTCGCGTTCGGTCTGCGACCCTACATAAGTAGGATTGTAGCCATAGCTCTTAGGACTCAGAGTGCGGATACCTTTGGGGGTCAGCAATTCCCGTGTAACCACTTCCAATGCACGTTTCCTCTGCCGTTTGTCCAACGGAGAATAATCGAGCGACAGAGCTATCAACATATTGGGACGTACACTCCAATCGGACATCGCACCGTCCACATAGTCTACCAGATAACCATAATCGTTCAAGAAGGTATGTACGAACGACTCTGCCGTCTTATCGGCGATAGCGTTCCACTGCTCGACTTTCGATGCCATCTCTTTGTCTTCGGCAAAGAGTGCGGCGGCAAACCTCAATCCGTTATACCATAGTCCGTTAAATTCGACCAAATAGCCGCTTCTCGGATTCACGGGACGTCCGTCGACAACCGCGTTCATCCATGAAATTACCCGTTCCTTTCCATTGGAATAAAGCAATCCGTTATCGTGCAAGAACAGGTTGGGATGCCCACCTTTCACGATATAATCCAAAATATCGCAAACAAACTTCCCATATTTCTGTCGGCAAATCTCCATACCTTTCTCTTTGGCATAATGATACACAGTCCATAACGCCCACAAAGGAATATCCGGCAAATCTATTTCTCCGATATTTTCATCGAGCTCTCCGCTCGACATAAAGTGACGTAACGCTTTTTCCGACGAATGCATCACATCTTCAAAAGTCTTGTCGTCTCCGACAGCCAACGTACATCCCGGCAAAGCGATGAACTGGTCGCGAGCCCTTACCCCAAACCACGGATAACCGGCTAATAAATAGTGACCTCTTTTTGTTTTGAAATAAAACTGCTGAGCCGAATTTTTCAAGCAATTGAAGAAACTGGACCGACACATGTGACGGTTGGCGAGTTCTTCATTGTAAGTACGGGCGAACGAACGCGGTTTCGCTTCTATCGTACCGGCCGAGAAAATAATACTCTCGCCCTTTTTTATCGGGAGCTCGAAATACCCCGGCACATATAAATCTTCCTGATAAGGATAGCCGCGTTCTTGATCTTTGATATATTCTATACCTTTATACCAATGGGGATCGAATATAAACTGAGGAGCCTTATTAAATTGCATATACAACCGGGGATACCCCTGATACAGACAACAACTTATTCCGTTCGCCACCTCCTCGTAACGTTGGTCGAGTACGTAATTCTCGACACACAGCTCGTTGGCATTACGAAACGCCAGAAACGGACGAAACTGTAACACCGTAGGAGAATGAGCATCGACAAGAGTATATTTGATCAATATACGGTTTTCATGTGAAATAAACACTTTCTCTTTGGTCATAATTACCCCGCCCACGCGATACATCGTTTGCGGGACAGATTCGCAATTAAACTCCCGAATGTATTTGTGTCCGTTAGGACTGAAACAATCGCCTCGATATTTATGCAACCCCAAGTTAAAGGCCGCTCCATGCTGTATCACGGTTTCGTCCAAAGACGACAGCATCACGTGATTATCCTTGTCCAACTCGGGTATCGGGATAACCAACAACCCATGCTGTTTTCGAGTATTGCAATCAACGATTGTCGTACAATGATAGGCCCCCGACTTATTGGTCCGCAACATCTCTTTCGGCAAAGACCATTCGAGATTTATCATCAGATTCTTGTCAAATTTCAGATAACTCATATCTCTACAATCAAATTTCTCTTATTCCTTTCTAAAAATTCCCGAACGAACTTATAATCATAAATGTTCACAAACTACAAGTTTTCAAAGAATTTGAAATAAGCTATTAATATTGTTACGAATTTAACATAACAGAAAATAAAATGCAAACATTTTGACAGCGAAAATGGTATGTTCTTAAACATATAGTTACAATCGACAATATATCAACACCTTATAACCGTTCTAAAACAAAAAAGGTTCCGATTTTCATCGGAACCTTTTTCATAACGACTAATTATTTATAGTTTTACCAAACGTACGACTTTATCTCCCGTCCTCACCAAATAAACACCGGCTACCAGTCTCGACATATCCACGACTGTAATTTCTTCTGTCGGATCGATAATCGAAACGATATGCCCGGCTATTCCATCTACATATCTCATAAAAAGAGGGGTGACGAAATCGCCACCCCTCTTTTCAAATATATAATCGGTATGCATCAGAATGATTCGAGAGCAATGGAAAGATTCTGCAAAAACATGCGAACCGAAAGTGCCAATAAAATAATACCGAAGAACTTGCGCAATACATAAACCCCCGTTTTCCCCAAAGCACGCTCCAAAATATGGACATTGCGAATAACAACATAAATAACAAGAATATTCAAGAACAAAGCGGCCAGAATACTACCTAACCCATACAGAGCCCTCAACGACAACAGAGTAGTAAAAGAGCCGGCGCCGGCAATCAAAGGGAAAACGATCGGTACGATCGATGCCGCACCCTCGGGCCCGTCATTCCTGAAAATCTCCACCCCGAGCAACATCTCTATGGCCATCACGAAGATAACCAGCGCGCCGGCAATGGCAAACGAAGAAATATCGACTTGAAACAGATTGAGTATCATATTCCCCATAAACAGAAAGGCGAGGAATGTAACCAACGAATAGACTGCCGCTTTCCAAGCGATAATATTTTGTCCCTTCTGCTTCATATCGATAATAATAGGAGTAAGCCCCGTTATATCGATTACAGCAAACAAAATAATAAAAGCACTCAGGAAATCCTGAAAACGAAACGATATTATTTCCATATTCTACATAGTTTAAGGTGTACGACGACAAGGTAAATACAAGAGTCTATATACACTCACATTTACACGATTTCTATCTTATCCGGTACAAAGTTAATGAAAAAAAAAGAAATGAATAGTTTCTAAACAAAGAAGATGTTTTAGCTTTTATAACGAAACATAGTAAAAAAATTTTGTTAGATTTGAAGAATCTAATCGTATAGCGTATGGACAGCATGTATGATGTTTTATTACAGCTCCCTATTTTTCAAGGAGTCAGCCGAAATAAAATTTCGGAATTAATCGAGAAAATGAAATTTCATTTT
>NZ_JAIJHU010000037.1:0-35301 GCF_022723415.1 Barnesiella sp.
CTCGACAAATTTGTCGAGAGTGCTTTGTTTTACACAGATTAATTATTCCAACTCAAACGCGACCTTCGATCTTATATCACTCGAAGAGGCTCCTATCAATATTTCGAACTTCCCGGGTTCCGCAACCCAGGCATGTTTCTTATCATCGAAATAAGAGAGTTTCGACTCGTCTATCTCAAACTCTACGATTTGACTTTCTCCCGGTTGCAAATCAACTTTCTTAAATCCTTTCAATTCTTTCTTCGGACGGGGCAAACTCGATTTCAAATCACTCACATACAACTGAACGATTTCTGCCCCAGATCTATTGCCTGTATTGGTTACAGGGATACGAACCCGGAGGCTTTCACCTTGTTGCACGACTTTCTTATCGATCTCGGCTTTACCATATTCAAATGTCGTGTAGCTCAATCCGTGACCGAAACTGAACATCGGTCGTATTTTCTTGTGAAGATCGCTCCAACGATAGCCTACAAAAATATCGTCTTTATAAATTTGTTGGTGATTCAACCCCGGATAAACAATCGAATCATTGAATGAATGAGCATGATAATCTTCCAATTTGGCATACATACTGAACGGGAGTTTCCCGGAAGGATTGACATCGCCCACCAATATAGAAGCCAATGCGTTACCGGCTTCACTACCACAATACCAACCTTCGACGATGGCAGGGACCTGATCTATCCACGGCATCGCCACACTGTTTCCCGAAATCAATACGACTATCGTGCGGGGATTGGCCTGAGACAAAGCCTCGATAACTCGGTCTTGACCATAAGGAAGCCCATACGATGTGCGATCTCCACCTTCACAATCTTGGTGGCTATTCTTATTCAAACCGCCGACAAAAACGACATAATCGGCCGACTTCGCTTTATTTACAGCTTCATTGAGCAGTTCATCGGCAGACCGAGATTCAGCAAGATTGACTTTAGAAACCACCCCATTATAAGATCCATCGATGTTACCGACATATCCACGAGCATATATTACCTCAGTAGCCTCTCCGACTCTTGCCTTCAATCCGTCCAATGGGGATATCTCATATCGTGCTTTCAACGAAGAGCTTCCGCCACCCACCGTCATCATCTTTATCGCATTCTCTCCGACAACCAAAATGCGTTTGGTTTCGGACAAACGAATGGGTAATACATTGTTTTTATTCTGTAACAACACAATGCCTTCCTCGGCGATTTTACGAGCAGCAGAAGCATGAGCCGGGGTTTTGAAAGAGCCGTAAGGTCTGTTACGATTCATCGTAGTACGAAACATCAGACGCAATATATTTCGAACTTTGCCATCGACAACAGATTCCGGAATCGTCCCGTTTTTCAACAAATCAAGAAACGGTTGTGCCAAATAGTAATTGCTATACGCATCTCCTTTACCATTCGTCAAACCATCTGTCCAAGTCCCGAACTCCATATCCAAACCATTATAAGCAGCCTCCATCGTATTGAATACTCCACCCCAATCCGATACTACGACACCATCAAATCCCCATTCTTTTCGGAGAATATCGTTCAACAAATATTGGTTGTGACAACAATATTGATTCTTATAACGATTGTAGGCTCCCATAATAGCCCAAGCCTTTCCTTTTTGTACAGCAGCCTTAAACGCTGGAAGATAAATTTCATATAAAGCCCGGTCACTAACCTCGACATTGACAGCATGCCGATCGTATTCCTGATTATTCAACGCATAATGCTTCACACAGGCTGCTACCCCGTTAGACTGTACCCCTTCGATATAAGGAACCACCATCTCCGAAGCTAAATAGGGATCCTCTCCCATATATTCAAAATTACGACCATTCAACGGAGTACGGTAGATATTGACACCCGGTCCCAATAATACATTCTTATTTCTATATCGCGCTTCCTCGCCTATCGATTTGCCATACAACAGAGCCATCTCAGGATTCCAAGTCGCTGCCAAACAAGTCAATGCCGGGAATGCCATACAAGAATCGTTCGTCCACCCTGCTTGGTCCCATTCGTCCCAAATGACTTCGGCCCGGATTCCATGAGGACCGTCGGTCATCCAATTTTCGGGCAATCCCAAACGAGGCACTCCCGGTGAACTGAATTTGGATTGTGCGTGGCACAATGCCACTTTTTCTTCGAGTGTCATTCTCGACAGAGCATCCTCTATTCGGTCTTCCATCGGCTTGGTTTCATCAAGATAAACAGGTGTTTGAGCGGCCACTGTACCCGATAACGAAAAAAAGGCTACCCATACTAAATTTTGAAAAAATTTCATGGTAAAATATTAAAATGTTAGAGATATATTAAATTTGCAATAAAGGTAAATATAATTTGAGTATTCGGCAAGACAAGTTAATACAAATACATTTTTATTACTATCAAAATAAAATCATAAATTTTATAGTTCTAATTCTTTCTCAACGAAGAAAAAGGACTAAATATTCCGTATAACTTTTCCCGAAGACGTCTCCTTAAACTTCTGCACATACAATACTTTACGTGGGAACTCATATTTATTTACTTTTGCCCGAATCTTTTCCAGCAATATTTTTTCTTGTTCCAGAGACAAAGCCTCGCCTTCTATAACGAGAGCAACCGATTCACCCCATTTCAGGTCGTCACAAGACGCTACAAAAAAACGGCGTGTAAACAGACCTGCTATTTTCTTTTCGATCAACTCTGGAAAAACCTTTATCCCTCCCGTATTGATCACATGGTCATACCGTCCTATCCATCGAAAATTCCGAGAATCTACCAACTCAACCACATCGTTCGTTACAAACTCTTTTACAGAGAAGTGCGGAGCGTGAATGATTAAACAATTTCGTTCATCTATCGAAAAAGATATACCACCCAACGCACAATATAACGACAAAGAGTCACCGATACGGCGTAATGCGACATGCGAAACTGTCTCGGTCATACCATAAGTAGCATACATATCGACAGGAAGTTTTTCCAGCTCCACCTCAGTACCGGGAGATAAAGGTGCACCACCTATTATCAGAGACGTTATACGAGAAAGTCTTGATTTCTGCATCGTACTTTTCAAAGATTCGACTACTTGCGCCGGAACCATCGCGGCAAAATCGATAGGCTCGTCTATTGTCGTCAAAGGCAACGACGAAGGAGTTACGACCAACAAATCAGCACCGGATAACAAGGCTCTTACAATCATCATTTTACCGGCAATATAATCGGGAGACAGGCATAACAACATTACCGAACGACAGGTAATATCGAAAAAGTCATTGGTCAACCGTGCCGAAGCCTCCATATCTCGTTTCAGTAATCTTACCGGCTTTGGAGTTCCGGTCGATCCCGAAGTATGTCCCCAAACAAAATCGGAAGGTGCGAACCACTCATCGAGAAAAGCAGCCACTTCGGGTGTAGAAGCATTGAGTATCTCTTCTCGACTACGACAAATACGATGATTTAGCCTTATTTCCATGAATCCATCGAAAAAATCCAAGTTTTATCAGGATTATATCTCAACTCATCTCCTATCTGCTCCAACGGTGACGGTATATTATTGGTGTACAAAGCTCCCGTTCCCAATCCCTGAGGCATATTTATAGGCAATGTCGCCGTCCATTGCGCAATTGCATTCAATCCCACATTCGATTCCAATGCCGATGTTATCCACCAACCCACACGACAATTCCGAGCAAATTCGATCCACTCTTCCGCACCCGAAAATCCCCCTATCAAAGAAGGCTTCAAAACGATATATTGCGGAGAAATCGTCTCCAATAACGCTAATTTCTCGGTGGAATCGGTTATCCCGATTAATTCTTCGTCAAGAGCTATCGGTAGAGGAGTTTCTTCGCACAACCGAGCCATCGCCTCCCATTGTCCGGCTCGTATGGGCTGTTCTATCGAATGTAAATCATAAGCCGAAAGACGTTGCAAATGTTCCAATGCATCATAAGGAGAGAACGCACCGTTGGCATCGACCCTCAACTCTATATCCTCCCGGCGATATCGTCGCCGAATTGCAGCCAGCAATTCACATTCATCATCGAAATCTATCGCTCCAATTTTCAACTTAATACAAGAGAACCCGGCCACTAATTTCTCATCGATACGGGAAGCCATAGTGCGCTTATCGCCCATCCATATCAATCCGTTTATTTCAATCGCTTGTTTCCCGGCAGTAAACTCAGACGGGTAAATCATGCGTCGTCCGCCATGCTGCAAATCGAGTAAGGCGGTCTCCACTCCAAAATGGATAGAACTCCATGTAGACAAATCTATTTCATCTATTCGGTCGATACCCCGACAAACCGTTTGCAACATAGCTTCATAATCAGGACGATCGTCTGCTCCCAATCCCTTAAACAGTGCGCATTCTCCTATCCCGAAACAATCGGGATTATGCTCGTCCCACACTTTCAAGAAATAGGTCTCCTTTTGCGTGAGAACGCCCCGAGAAGTTCCGCTAGGGACTTTGAAATGAAGTATATAAGGAGTATAACTTGCCTTTAACATCTATCCGGGGAATTTGGGAAATTTCTGGAAATCGGGGTCTCTCTTTTCAAGGAAAGCATTCTTGCCCTCCTGCGCCTCCTCCATGAGATAATACATGAGAGTGGCATCACCGGCAAATTCCATCAAACCCCGCTGCCCGTCAAGTTCGGCATTCAACGCCCGCTTAATCATTCGTATAGCCATCGGGCTACGTTTCAATATCGTTCGACACCATTCGATTGTCTCTTCCTCCAATCGGTCGAAAGGAACAACTTTATTGACCAGCCCCATTTCTTCTGCCTCTTTCGCTGAATATTGGCGACATAGGAACCATATTTCGCGCGCTTTCTTCTGCCCTACGATACGAGCTAAATAGGACGAGCCGAATCCTCCATCGAAACTTCCCACTTTCGGGCCAGTCTGTCCGAAGCGAGCGTTCTCCGAAGCGATTGTCAAATCACACACCACATGCAACACATGTCCGCCTCCGATCGCATAACCGTTGACCATAGCGATAACCGGCTTGGGAATGGAACGTATAGCTTTATGCAAATCCAAAACATTTAACCTCGGGACACCGTTTTCATCGATATAACCGCCAATTCCTTTCACTTTCTGGTCTCCACCGGAACAAAACGCTTTGTCTCCCGCTCCCGTCAGAATGATAACGCCAATATCGGAACGTTCCCGACAAATAGACATGGCATCGAGCATCTCACAATTCGTTTGCGGACGAAACGCATTATATACTTGCGGGCGGTTAATCGTTATCTTCGCGATTCCATCGCAATAATCGAAAAGTATATCCTCATACTCCTTAATCGTTTTCCAATCTATCGGTTCCATATTCTTATATTTTTTATTTCAATCATTATCATCATTATCTCGACCGGCGAAAGTATCCCCGCAAAACCTCGGCATTATAAACATTCGGGGTGTGGACCGCCAGTATAGCCGGCCGATCTTTCTCGGCGAAAAAGAGAGAAAGTACCTCTGCGGCCGATTTTTCATCATTGAGCTCGAAATAACGAAGTCCGAACAAATCGGCATATTTCTCGACCGAAATATCTCTATGTATTTCAAAACAAGTTTCCAGTTCAGGCAAATCGGAAGTCGGTTTAATAAATCGAAAGATTCCCCCACCCCCATTACACATTACGATAATTTTAAACCGGGGAGAAAGATAAGTCGATGATAACCCATTTACATCATACGAAAAACTCATGTCTCCCGTAATCAACACCGTCATCTCCTCACCCACACAAGCCGCACCCGCAGCGGTCGAGGTGGATCCGTCTATACCGCTCACGCCCCGATTACAATCGCTCCGCAACACCTGTTCGCACTTGAACAACTGGGCATAGCGTACCGTAGTACCGTTGGAAAACTGCAATGCTGTTCCCGGCGGAATCGCAGGTAATATCAATGAAAATGCTTTCAAATCACACCACCCGACATGAGCGATATAATCGTCGTGCAAACGAGTAGCAATCACCTCTTTCCTATGCCACAGCATCGAGTAGTCGCTCTCTATCGGGAATACACTTCGAGACAACACCTCTAAAAACGATGCAGCCTGAGAATCGATATGGCAAGTCAACGATTGCATCGTATCTACTACATGATTGCCTTGTGATATACGCCAATGCAACTTGGGCTTATGCTGCCGTAAAAAAGCCTTTATCATACGCGACACCAATGATCCGCCTAATGTAATGAGCAAATCGGGTGCATAATCTTCCCATTCCGCTTTATCGATTACCGAATAAACCCTATCGATCGTAGGTATCAAATTCTTCCCCCTCACATTGGCTATGCTTTCGGTAAGAACGACAACCTGCGGCAATTCCGCTAAACGTAAAAGAACTTGATTCAACTGCTCATCGGGCTGTGAGAAAGCCACTAAAATCAACACCTTTCGAGCCGACATAAACTCATCGCACAAAAGTTTCATAGATTGCTCATCGGGAATATTCGACGAAGGTATGCGAGTAACAAAACGCTCCCGTACGGAAGGCATATCCATTTCTTGCGTGAGCGGCTCGGAAACAGCAATATTAATATGAACAGGGCCCTTTTCTCCCGACAATGACGTTAACAAAGCGTCGTTTATACAACGATTGAAGTACCACCCGTCCATCGGCAGAGACAGTTCCGCCCGTAAATTATACGAACGTTTCACAAAGTGAGACAAAGCGCCGTACTGCCGCAATGTTTGACTATCGTCCTGATCGATCCACTCCATAGGACGATCCGCCGAGATAACTATCAACGGAATATGTTGGTAATAGGCCTCGGCAACAGCCGGCGCATAATTGAGTAACGCTGTTCCCGATGTACAAACCAATGCCACAGGTTCACCGCTACGTTGCGACATACCCAATGCCATAAAAGCCGCTGTACGTTCATCGACAACGACATAGTCCTGTATATCGGGTGTACGCGAAAATGCCATTAATAAAGGAGCATTTCTCGATCCGGGCGATAGAACGACACGCTTTACACCATGTTCCGCCAAAAGTGCGACAAGAATATTACAGCCCTGTTTATCGGTCGTTTTCATATTCACTCTACTTATAACCATTAATAATCGACAGCAAAGTCTGCGCTTTCGCCTCGGTTTCTTTCCACTCACTTTCCGGGTCCGATTTATCGGTCAAACCTCCGCCGACATACAATCTCAATCGGGAATCGTCTACTTCCATGCACCGAAGATTGACGAACAAACGAACATGCTCACCGAACATAGGGCCCAAATAACCGCCATAATATCTGCGCTCATGCGATTCTACCCGACGAATCCATTCCATCGCAAGTTCTTTGGGATACCCACCCACAGCCGGCGTAGGGTGAAGCGCCGACAATATCTCGGCCAATCTCCCGTTTGCCGAACCGACTTTCAGAGAAATAGGCGTACACAGATGTTCCACCTGTCCTGCCTTGCGAGAAAACCGCTCACCGATAATTGGTTCGAGACCTTTATCTCTAAATACCTTCGATATATAATCGGTCACAATTTGTTGCTCCTCTTGTTCTTTTTGTCCCCACGGCTCCTTCGCTCCCGCCTTTCGCGTACCTGCGAGAGCCATCGTAGTCAATGACACTCCGTCACAATCGAGCAATGTTTCGGGCGTAGCTCCTATCCATTGTCCTACACCGGGCACATTGACCCACGAAACAAAAGCCGAATCGTATTTTGCAGCCAGTCGAAAAAACAGCTGCCCATCGGAAACTACCGGACGGTTCAATGTGACGGTGCGGGAAAGAACAGCCTTTTTTATCTCTTTACGAGACATTGCTGCAACAAGCGTATTTACTTGTTTTTCATACTGTTCAAAAGAACTATCTACCGGTTTTATCTCCAAATTTGCCAAAGTTTGTCCCGCCTCGTAATTCAACGCCTCCAAACTTATCTCTTCGGCCCGTTGTATTTTCACAGGGAAAAAGTAACGAGGCAACTCGCCTTCTTCAAAAGGTGCGAAAAAGAAGCCCTCCTGTCTTTCAGGGAAAACGCCATCGGCAAGAGTCATAAGTCTATCAGGCTCACAGGCCCCCCAATAAAAGCCATCTTCGCCCGGCAGACGAAAAGCGAAAGCCGGGAAATCATTCCCCAAACTCGCCTCAATAGCACAAGATAACAAATGTATAGAATCAACCTCTTTCGCCATATCTCACCGACTTATCAATCCAACTCCACGGGAACAGCCATAAGCTCAAAAGGCAGAGCTTCGACGACTTTTACCCGACAAAAATCTCCAACAGTCAGAAAGCGATCTTTTGCAATAAGCACTTCGGGATCGACCTCGGGAGAATCGTACTCCGTACGCCCCACATAATAGTCCTCCTCTTCCCGATCGACTATCACATCAAATATTTGACCTACCTTTGAAGCATTGCTTTCAAGTGCTATTTCTTCTTGTAATGCCATCAACTCGTCGAGTCGGGCCTGTTTCACTTTATCCGGGATAGAGTCGGGAAAATGATTGGCCGCATAAGTACCCTCTTCTTCGGAATAGGCAAACGCCCCCATACGCTCGAAACGAGCCTCCCGAACAAACGCTTTTAATTCCTCGAAATCCTCATCGGTCTCACCAGGATATCCCACCATCAATGTCGTGCGAATATGTATGCCGGGGACTTCCGTTCGTATGCGTTTCAACAAATCATAAGTCTCCTGCTTCGTCACATGCCGACGCATATCTACCAACACATGGTCGCTGATATGCTGCAATGCGATATCGAGATATTTGCAAACATTATCATGACGCTGTATAACAGGTAATATCTCATAAGGGAATTGTGACGGATAAGCATAGTGTAACCGTATCCACTTCACACCCGGAATCTGCGCCATACGATCGATTAACTCCGGTAATTTCAATTTCCCGTACAAATCAAGTCCATAGGAAGATAAATCCTGAGCAATAATCTGAAACTCTTTCACGCCCTGCGAAACCAAGCTCTTCACCTCGTCGAGCAACTGTTCCATAGGATAAGAAACGAAGCGCCCTGTAATTAAAGGAATAGCACAATAAGAACAAAATCGATTACAACCTTCGGCAATTTTCACATAGGCATAATGAGGCGGAGTTGTCAGTATGCGCCCGAAATCTTTCTCCTCGGAAATTCGCGATCCCAAATCCGTCAACAAATCAGTCCAGTCGAATTTTCCATAAAACTTATCTACCTCGGGTATCTCGGCTTCCAGTTCTTCCCGATAACGTTGAGACAAACAGCCCATCACATAAAGATGATGTATCTTATGAGCTTTTTTAGCCTCGACCATTTGTAAAATCATTTCGATAGATTCTTCTTTGGCATCTCCAATGAAGCCACAAGTATTCACTACGACAAACTCACTCGAAACTTTTTCAGGATCATGTCTCACCTTATAACCGGCTTCTGCGAAACGATGCATCAATCGTTCGGAATCCACCAAATTTTTCGAACAACCCAACGTAATAATATCAACGCTATTTTTTATCATTGTCATTACACAAAAATACGGCTATGAAGCCTTTGCAAGACCACCCAGCCGTCTATCCTAAAAACTCACGAATATCAATCTCCGAACAACGAGTCCACAAACTCCTTACGGCGGAACACCTGCAAATCTTCCATGCCTTCACCCAGCCCTATGTACTTAACCGGTATCTTAAAGTGATCGGATATACCTATGACCACACCACCTTTGGCCGTACCATCGAGTTTCGTTATGGCCAACTCGTTCACCTCGGTCGCGGCAGTAAACTGCTTGGCTTGCTCAAAAGCATTCTGTCCTGTGGAGCCGTCCAATACTAACAAGATTTCATGAGGAGCACCGGGAACGATTTTCTCCATTACTTTCTTTATTTTGGTCAACTCGTTCATCAAATTCAATTTATTATGCAAACGACCTGCCGTATCGATAATTACCACATCGGCATTATTCGCCTTCGCCGAACTCAACGTATCGAACGCCACGGATGCCGGATCGGCTCCCATTTTTTGTTTCACGACAGGGACTCCAACCCGTTCGCCCCATATCATCAACTGCTCGACCGCAGCGGCACGAAACGTATCGGCAGCTCCCAAATAAACACTATTCCCTCTCTTTTTATATTGATATGCCAACTTACCGATAGTTGTAGTCTTACCTACACCATTCACCCCGACAACCATGATTACATACGGTTTTTTCCCTTCGGGGACAGAAAATTCACCGGCATCCTCAACATCGTTTTCGGTTAGCAACGCTGTGATTTCTTCCCGGAGAATTGAGTTTAATTCGTTCGTATTTATGTATTTGTCACGAGCTACCCGCTTCTCTATTCGGTCTATAATACGAAGTGTAGTTTCCACTCCGACATCAGACGTGATCAATACTTCTTCCAAATCGTCCAATATATTCTCATCGACTTGTGACTTCCCGGCAACAATACGCGCTAACTTGGAAAATACGCCCTCTTTGGTCTTAGATAATCCCTTATCCAAGGTTTCCTTTTTCTCTTTCGAAAAGAAATCAAACAATCCCATATATAAAATTTTTAAGAAAAGTAACTGTAAGCAGCTACCCGGTGGATATGCAAAGCTATAAAATTATCATGGTAAAAAAAAACTTCCTTACACATTTCGTATAAGAAAGTTTCTTTATATTACGCTAATTATGACTTACTTACTAAGTACATCTTTAACCGCGTCATTCGGAACCATTTCCTCTTGGAAAGTATAAGCCCCTGTTTTCGGCGATTTTACCATTTTTATCACTTTAGAATAAGTACGGCCTTCGCCTTTTTGCAACGATGCAACTGTTTTCTTTGCCATGGTTCAATCCTTCCTTATTTTATTTCTTTATGTACAGTAACTCTTTTCAAGATGGGATTGTATTTTTTCAACTCCAATCTTTCTGTGGTATTTTTTCTGTTCTTAGTAGTAATATAACGCGATGTTCCGGGCATACCACTCGCCTTGTGTTCCGTGCATTCAAGAATTACTTGAACCCTATTACCTTTTGCTTTCTTTGCCATATCTTAATATAACATTTTTATTTCTGTTAAATACCCATTTCCGGCAGCTTGCTTGATAGCTGCATCTAATCCCATTTTATTGATTGTACGAAGACCGGCAGCTGAAAGTGTAAGCGTGATCCAACAATCTTGTTCTACCCAATAAAATTTCTTTGTAAAGAGGTTGACATTAAATCTTCTTTTCGTTCTTCTTTTTGAGTGCGAAACGTTGTTGCCAACCATTGCTTTTTTCCCTGTAATTTGACAAATCTTTGACATCGCTATCTATTATTTTGTTTGTTTTTTCTTACTGCTTTCGCAAACAGAGTGCAAAGTAAAGCATTTTAGAAATATGTTCCAAATTTTTAAGGTATTAAAATCGGAACTTTTTTATTCAGTTCTATTTTGTCATCAGTTGTATCAACATCAACAAAGCCGATTGGGTCGCACGTGCAATTACTTGCTCTCTATCGCCTTCGAAACAAAAACATTCAGCCTCGCTTCGCTCGCCATACCGAACTGCAATCCACACCGTACCTACCGGTTTCTCAACGCTGCCTCCACCCGGACCTGCTATTCCAGAAGTCGCTATCGCACAATCGGAAGACAACAATCTTTGTACCCCCGATACCATTTGCAAGACGGTCTCCCTACTCACAGCGCCAAAACCCGATAATGTCTCCGACGACACATTCAAAACACGTATTTTCACCTCGTTAGAATACGCCACGACACTACCTTTAAAATAGACCGAACTACCCACTATCCTTGTTATTTCATGAGCTATATTTCCTCCCGTGCAACTTTCGGCTGTCGCCAACGTTTCTCCTCTTTCGGTTAATATCGACCCTAATGCTCCTGCGAGAGTTGTATCCGAACCACAAAACAGATGGCTACCCAATATAGTCCTCAATTTAAAAAACTCATCATCGATAATCTTCTGCAAATATGACTCTTCATCGCCACGAGCAGTCAGTCTCAACCGAATTACTCCCGGCGTAGGCAAATAGGCAAGTTTGATACACCCCGGCAATTGCGCTTCAAAGTCGGATAAAGTTTCGGACAACCTCGATTCCGTAAAATCCTTCACTAAACAAGTGCGATGCAAGATAGACGAATGATCTCGAAAATACTCCCTCAAACGACTTATAACCACCTCTTTCATGACGGTCTTCATTTCTGTCGGGACACCCGGCATAGACACCAATACCTTACCATTTCTTTCAAACCACATGACAGGAGCCGTACCCACGGGATTTTGAATAACTGTACACACATTAGGAACATAGGCTTGATTGCGCGTACTATCATTCATCGTCAATTTACGACGACGAAAAATGGCTTCCACATTGGCAAATACCGATTCATCAAAGACCAACTTTCCACCGAAATAATCGCAAAGAGTCTGCTTTGTAATATCGTCCTTCGTCGGGCCCAATCCGCCGGTCATCAAAACGACATCGACCCTACCGAACGAGCTATTCAGAGCATCGGTTATTTCCCGAGACCTATCTCTAACTGTCGTTATCTCGGTAACCTCCCACCCTATATGATTCAGCTCCCGAGCAATCCACCCAGAATTCGTATCGGTCACCTGTCCGATCAACAACTCATCGCCGATAACAATAATCTCGACATTCATTTCATTCGTATTTATAATTCAACCCGGGCAAAAGGAGCCTTCGCTATATCACAAAACTCTTTATCCAAATATTTATAATAACCCGTAATAGCCACCATAGCCGCATTATCGGTCGTAAAAGAGAAGGGCGGCAGATAAACTGTCCAACCATACTTTCGGGCATAATCTTCAAAAGCAGCCCTCACAGCAGAGTTCGCCGAAACGCCCCCGGCAACAGCCACATGCTTTATTCCGGTTTGTTTAACGGCCTTATAAAGTTTGTCCATCAAAATGTCCACAATCGTAGTCTGCAACGATGCACACAAGTCACACTTGTTTTTTTCGATGAAATCGGGGTCTTCTTTTATTTTGTCTCTCAATAAATATAAAAAGGAAGTTTTCAGTCCACTGAAACTATAATCAAAACCGGGTATGTGAGGTTTACTTAGTGCAAACGCTTTGGGATTCCCTTCCTTCGCCAATCTATCTACAACCGGGCCTCCCGGATAAGGCAATCCCATTACTTTGGCACATTTGTCAAAAGCTTCACCGGCAGCATCGTCTATCGTTTGTCCGATAACAGTCATTTCATTATAAGATTCTACTTTTATGATTTGCGAATTCCCCCCCGAAACGAGTAAACACAAAAACGGGAAGGGAGGCTGAGTGTTATCATCGGGAAACCGTTTGATAAAATGAGCCATAACATGAGCTTGCAAATGATTGACATCGACGAGAGGAATATTCAATGCTGTCGTAAAACCTTTGGCAAAAGAAGTTCCGACGAGCAAAGACCCCATAAGTCCGGGGCCTCTGGTGAACGCCACCGCACTCAAATCCTCCGGAGTCACCCCCGCACGTTTTAAAGCCTCCGACACAACCGGAATAATATTCTGTTGGTGCGCCCGAGATGCCAATTCAGGAACAACCCCTCCATAAGCCTCGTGAACCGCTTGACTAGCAATCACATTCGACAGCATGACCTCATCGCGAATAACTGCGGCAGAAGTATCGTCACACGAAGATTCTATACCTAAAATAGTTATGCTCATATACATTTACTCCTTTCAATCCTTCATCAAATCAAGGTCTGCAAAAGTACATATTTCATCGGTAAAACCATTTGACTTTTATAATTATTTCATACATTAATAAAAAAGAAAAGCCAAGCATCCTATCGCTACTTTCAAAAGGAAACACTACTTTTGCATACTTATAAAGATGAGGAAATTCTATTCTGCATTTCGGATATTTGTGCATATCGTTATATTCTCTATCATAGCGATATATACACTTGGCTATATCTTGTTATCTATCCCCAACATACAGGATAAAGTCAGGCACATCGGCATAAAAGAACTATCTGCCATTTTAGATACAAACATAACTATCGACCGAATACAAATATCACCATTCAACAAGTTAGAACTGTTCGGTGCATATATACCCGACTTAAATGGAGACACTCTATTATATGCCAATAAAATATCGGCCGGTATCTCCCTTTCAGATTTACTCGTCGATCGAGAATTGGTTTTCACGAATATACAACTATTCGGTCTGGATGCCCGCATAACAAAAGAGACTCCAAGCTCTGAAACAAACCTGCAATTTATTATCGACGCTTTCAAAAGCGATAAGAATACACCGAAAAAGAAAATAAATTTCAAAATAAACAATGCGATCATACGCCGTGGAAAAATCAAATACGACATATTATCCGCACCCATACGACGCGGACAATTCGACCCGAACCATATCGATTTGAGAAACTTATTGTCAAAACTATCTATCAAAGCACTATCGGAAGACTCGGTAAATATCTCCATCAAGCGATTGGGATTCGACGAGCAATCGGGTTTTTCTTTAAATCGTCTACAATTTAAATTCGAAGCCAACCGACAACAAGCAAGGTTATCTGACTTTAAAATACAATTACCCCATAGCCGTATCGAAATCAAACCAATTATCGCCACGCTGCCCGATACACTCTCGGCCGAACACTTCTACGACCAAACACGATTCTCTTTACAGATAACGAAATCCCTAATTAATCCCAGCGATATAGCTGCCTTTATCCCGGTATTGGAAAAAATAAATACTCCGATACTCATTTCGATGCATCTGACAGGAACTCCAAACAATCTATATTTCCATACCTTTGATTTTAATTTCGGGAAAGAAGATATCATCGCTCACAGTCAAATATCCGTGAAAAACATAACAAATCCACAAAAACGAGATATACTCTGCGACCCTATCACATTAAACGCTTCATCTTCGGGATTGGCCGATATTTCTTCCAAATTACCTTTTCTAACCGAAGAACAATGTAAAACTATTTCCCGGTTAGGTACAATTCATTTCACCGGTAATATCTCGAACCAAAACCAAAATCTGACAGCCTGCGGAACATTAGAAACAGATCTCGGCTCTGTTCATTCCGATATATCCATCAACCAAAACAATAGTCTGAATACGACTCGATACAGCGGATTGATAGAATCGAAAAAATTTAATCTAAATGGACTATTCACCGAAGGAAATCCTTATGGCGAAATTATTTTCAAAGTCGAACTCGACAGTAAAAAAGCCAAATATCAGGCCCCAACCGGCAAAGTGGTCGGGGGAATCAGCTATTTTGAATACAAAGGATATCCTTACGAAAACATCATGCTTAACGGTGAGTTCGGGGACAATCGATATAATGGTATAATCGAAATTAACGATCCGAATGGAAAACTCCGAGTCAATGGTCTTTCTGTCTTAAAAGATAAAGACTCCGAATTCGACCTCGTCTTACAGGCACGAGACCTCAATGTATCGGCTTTAAAACTAATGCCCAAGTATAAAAATTCCAAGTTAGGATTCAATGTAGTCGCCAAATTTACAGGGAACAATTTGGACAACGCAGAAGGCCTCTTATCTATCGATAGTTTATCTTTTACAAACAACGACGATACATTCAGACTAAATAAATTCAATATAGAAGCTCATAACCAAAACACTCCACAAAGTATAGCTGTTACTTCGGACTATATTAACGGTTGGATTGAAGGTAATTACAAATTCTCTACTCTACAAAAATCTTTACAAACACTGTTATCGGAATCCCTTCCATCTATATTCCCATTCCAAGAGAACCAACCTAAAAAAACAGAACACAAAAAAAATCAACAACCGAATAATTTTAAATTCAGATTTACCGTAGAGCCTAATATACACATGGCACAAGTGCTCGAACTACCTGTTACATTCACAGATAGAGCTATTATCGAAGGTGAAATGAATAGCCTCCGAAACACAGCCCTCATAACCGGAACGATTCCCCATCTCTGGTATAAAAAAAGTCATATCGAAGATGCATTCATTTCAGCACGAAAAGATTCCACCGAAATGGCTTTATTCATAGAAACGAACTCCTACAATAAAAAACAAATACGAACGACATGGAGCCTTAGAAGCAAGGCCTATCGAGACAGTCTCGACCTTGTACTCAACTGGAATAACGACACCCAATCGACATTTTATGGAGAATTGAATACATCGACCCATTTTTCACGAACCCACGAAGGGAATAAATTACAAATACAAACTCACATCAATCCTTCCACTCTTATTTTCAACGATACTATTTGGCAAATGAGCCCTTCGGATATTTCCTATTGTGAGAAACAAATAGAAATCAATGATTTTGAAATATCACATGCTCCCCAATATATACTTATAGACGGTATCGCCTCCAACCGAGAAGAAGACGAATTGAAAATACAACTCAACGACGTAGACCTCGATTATATTTTCGGTACACTCAATATAAAAAATGTCACTTTCGGGGGTAACGCTACTGGAAATTTGTTAGCTACACATCTATTGACAGGCGCACCTCGATTAAGTACTGAACAATTCGATGTAAAAGATTTCTCCTACAATGAAGCGATCTTCGGGGACTTACATCTATTCAGCATGTGGGATAACGACAATCAAGGTATTCTCATGAAAGGGTTCATCGAAAATAAAGAAGATAAACAAACTTATATCGACGGATATATATTTCCGACAAAAGACTCTCTCTCTCTTTCGTTCGATCCCGATAAATTGAATATTGCATTCCTTCGACCATTTGTTTCTACCGTTATGAGCGACATATCGGGAATAGCCAGCGGACACATAGACTTTTTCGGAAGATTCAAGGCCCTAAATGTTACCGGTGATGCTTATGTCGAAAATTTAGATTTCGGTATTGAATATTTGAACACTCGGTACAATCTATCCGATAGTATTCATTTATCCCCTACCCGTATTTGGTTTGACAACGTTACGATTTATGATAAATTGAAACATACGGCAAAAGGTTCGGGTTGGATAGAACATCATAATTTCAAAGATGTAAGTTACGATATTGCCATAACCGAAGCCCAAGATTTCCTGTCCTACGATATGACAGAAAGGCAAAGCCCCATATATTATGGAACCATTTACGGGACAGGCTCTACTATGATAAAAGGAAGTCCGGGACAAACCCAAATCGACGTAAATATGTCCACCGGAGACCAGTCGAAATTCACCTTCGTCCTATCAGGATCGGAAGCTGCCGGAGATTATGACTTTATTACTTTCACCAATTCAGGAAAACAGAACACAAAGATAGGAGAGCTCCAAGCCGATAGCATTGTCATTAAGAACAATGCCCGCATGATGGAGAACAGTAAAATACAAAACAGTAGTGCATTAAATTTAAATCTGCAAATAGAAGCAACCAACCAAGCCCAAATGAACCTAATCATGGACAAATCTACCGGAGATATGATAAAAGCGACCGGTCAGGGCAGTATATTACTGGAATATAATTCAATGGACGGCGATATAAAATTATATGGTTCCTATGTCTTAGAAAAAGGGAGTTACAATTTCAGCTTGCAAGATATCATTACACGAGACTTCTCTATTAAAGAAGGAAGCCGAGTTTCTTTCCACGGGGATCCTATGGCTACTAACTTAGATATATCGGCTATTTACTCCCTTTCGGCCAATCTGCTCGATCTCGATGAAAACTTCGCCAATGACAAAGAATTATCAAGAACGACAGTACCCGTACAAACTATTTTGAATGTATCCGGAGACGTACGTCGACCAGACCTAAACTTCGACATAGCATTCCCTACTTTGACCCAAGACGTAGACAGACGGGTACGTAGTATCATCAGTACAAACGACATGATGAACCGTCAGATCATCTATCTATTGGCCTTGAATAGGTTCTACACTCCGGACTTCATGAATATGGGGCAAAGTAGAAATAACGAACTTGTCTCTGTCGCTTCCTCGACCTTATCCTCTCAATTAGGTAACATTCTGGGACAATTAAGCGAAAACTGGAATATTTCGCCAAACTTCCGTAGTGAAAAAGGTGATTTTTCCGATATGGAGGTGGAGCTTGCCCTATCCAGCCAGCTACTGAACAATCGATTGATTTTCAACGGGAACTTCGGATATAGAGACAACACGGTCAATAACAATACATTCATCGGAGATTTCGATTTGGAATATTTGCTGAATAAAAGCGGAACGATACGATTGAAGGCCTATAATCATTATAACGACCGCAATTATTACATCAAATCGGCATTGACGACACAAGGCGTAGGGATCATGTTACGTCACGATTTTAACCGTTGGGGAGACTTATTTAGAAAAAATCCCAAAAACAACGGTAAAACCAAAGATATACAATCCGATTCTATTCCACGGAACACAATATTACCCAACGATACAATTTCTACAAAAAGCTCTTTATCCAAAGAAAAAATTCCTCAGACCGACCAGTAAGCAGGAAAAACAGATTATAACTCGTCACACTCTTTCTGCCACATGGCACTCGACGCATCACTAGGCATCCGCCAATCCCCGCGAGGAGAAAGACTTACCGTTCCCACCTTTGGACCATCGGGAAGACACGACCTCTTGAATTGTTGATTAAAAAATCTCCGACAGAATATTTTCAGCCACTTTTTTATCGTATCCGGCTCATACACCCCTTCGAAAGCATATTGGGCAAGGAAATATAATTTGGCAGGAGAGAAACCGAATCGCAACATATTATACAAGAAAAAATCATGCAGAGCATAGGGACCTACCAAATCCTCGGTCTTCTGCTTTATCTCTCCATTTTCATCGGCAGGTATCAATTCTGGACTAATAGGAGTATTGACAATATCGATCAACGTATCCCGCGCCTCGCCTACCAGCTCATTCTCGGCAACCCAGCTCACCAAATACTTAACCAAAGTTTTGGGAATACTTGTTGAGATAGCATACATCGACATGTGATCACCATTATATGTGGCCCAACCTAATGCCAATTCAGACAAATCCCCGGTTCCTATAACCAATCCTCCGGTCTGGTTCGCTATATCCATCAAAATTTGTGTACGTTCCCGCGCTTGGGAATTTTCGTAAGTAATATCTTGGATTGAAATATCGTGGTCAATATCTTTAAAATGAAGCTCACAAGCCTCCCGAATAGAAATTTCCCGAATAGTTATACCCAACGAACGCATTAACATCATAGCATTATGATAGGTACGACCTGTTGTCCCAAATCCCGGCATAGTCACACCTATTATCTTCTCTCGATTCCAACCGAGTTTATCGAGTGTTCTGACTGCGACCAACAAAGCCAATGTCGAATCTAAACCGCCCGAAATACCGAGAACCACACTTTGAGCTTGGGTATGTACTAACCTCTTGGCTAACCCCGAACTTTGTATATCGAGTATTTCGGCACAACGTTCGTTCAAGACAAACGAATCGGAAGGCACAAAAGGGAAAGCCCCCACCTTACGAGTCAACCGCAATGGAATATCGTTCAAGACAAACGGAATGAAACGTGCATCTCTGCCATGTGCCCAAGCACCCTTTGCAAACGAAGTCATCACTCTTCTCTCCGTACGCAACCGCTCCACATCGATTTCACTTACTACAAGTTGAGGCGTTGAAGAAAAACGCTTCGATTCGGCAAGAATACTACCATTCTCTACAACAAGGCCATTCCCTGCAAATACCAAATCGGTAGAAGACTCTCCAAACCCGGCCGAAGCATAAACATATCCAGCCACACACCTCGCCGATTGTTGCCGGACAAGAGAAAGAAGATAAGAGTGTTTCCCTATCAACTCATTCGTAGCCGACAAATTTACTATAATATCTGCACCTTGCTGTACAAGATATGAACTGGGAGGTATAGGGACCCATAAATCTTCGCACAATTCTACTCCCACGACAACACCTGCACTCTCAAATAATAAATCTGTACCGAACGGAACTCTATCACCACATAGTTCAATAGTATCGATCGTTGCCGAAATACCAGAAGTAAACCAACGTTCCTCATAAAATTCCTTATAATTGGGCAAATAACTTTTGGGAACGACTCCCAATATTTTACCCGACTGGAATACTACGGCACAATTATATAAACAATTCCCAGCAGCCACAGGCATTCCCACGATACATAATATCGGATAATCGCTAGTCTCCTCCACCAACAGAGACAAAGCCTTTCGAGCCTGTTCCAATAAAAGCGTATGGCCGAATAAATCGCCGCAAGTGTAGGCTGTTATAGAAAGTTCCGGGAAAACAATAATTTGTACATTTCGATGAACAGCCTCTATTATCTGATTATATATTTCTCTCTCATTATATATACAATCGGCTATCTCCACACGAGGAATCGCCGCTGCCACTTTTACAAATCCAAAATTTTGTCCCATACTTTGATTAGTTTTGACAAATATAGCGAAAGGTGAGCGCAAAGGCAAACGGAAATCACATTTCCAATTTGACTCTGCCGAACCGCATCCTATATTTTACAAATATAGCGAAAGTCAACTGCAAAAACCTGAACTTGTTTAAGTTTTTTTGCCAAAACACCTCCTATATTCCACAAATATAAACACAGGTTTAGCCCAAACAAAATGGGAAATAGAATTTTTTATTTCTCCTTACCCAGTCCAGCCCTCATTCACAAAAGTATAATCATTGATATTTTTAGGACTCAGCCGATAATTTCGCTAACGCAACACAGGAGAAAAATGTAATATCTCATTTGAGAGACTTCCCTCTAAAAGAAAAGGCGAGAGTAAATAACTCTCGCCTTTTCTTTTGGGGTGCTAGATGGGGCTCGAACCCACGACCCTCGGAACCACAATCCGATGCTCTAACCAACTGAGCTACAAGCACCATTTTAATTGGTTATAAAGAATTTTATCTCTTTACTGCGGTGCGGACGGGACTCGAACCCGCGACCCCATGCGTGACAGGCATGTATTCTAACCAGCTGAACTACCGCACCAGTTTCGTTTTGCGACGGCAAAGATAGATCTTTTTTTATTTCTACGCAACATCTTTCCTAAGAAAATTACAAAAAAAATTCACCTCTACCTTATCTACCCTAAACACAGGCTTTTACTATTTTCATTCTCTCAAAACCGATACCCATGAATAACCAACAGAACTTTCAAAGCCAACCAAAGACTCGATTATACCTCAATCGTAAAAGCTATATATGATGATTTCTAAACTTTTATATAAAAAGAAAAGAGATTCAACTATTTGAAAAGTAAGTTGAATCTCTTTTCCTGAGCCACGACCGGGACTCGAACCCGGGACCTTTTCGTTACGAATGAAATGCTCTACCAACTGAGCTATTGTGGCAATTGCGGTGCAAAGGTAATATATTTAAAGAAACACCGCAACTCTTTTTCTCTATTTTTTTCTTACCAAACAAAAAAAAAGAAATTCATTCTCCTGTTTTCCTTGAAAATCTCTAACGAGATTTCTATGTATGAAAATACTAAACACAACAATACACAAGAGGGAGAGATAAATTTTATCTCTCCCTCTTGTATTCAAATATAAAGAGAATTATTTCATATCCTGTTTACTATATGTTAATCGCAACTTAATGTTATCTACATCGACTAACGCCAATGATGGAGCAGAAATATAGGGAACAACATCGGTAACTACCTCCTTCTCATTGTAAGAATAATAGTAATAACTTCCACCGGAAGATACCGTTTCGCTATACACAGACACCGGTACAAGAACGATTTCCTCATCGGCATCTGTGATTTCAGTACCCGTCCGTTTCTTTTCTATAATATTATTGATAAAGGTCCTCAATCCCGTAAAATTATAAACATGGGCATCACTATCATACTTAGCATAAAATGTATTCACATTGTCAGGTAGTTTTTTCTTTTCGAAAAACTCTTGCAACTCAGATTTACGAATAAACAGCAAAAATTGCGGAGGATCAAGCTTATAATTACTAGAAACCGTCTTTACGGGAATACGTAAAGTCAACGAGTTCACAAGTCCTTGTACAGTCGAAGCACTACCACTACCACTTCCCCCTACTGCATCTTCAAAAGTCTCAATAATTTTACGCGTTGGAAAGTGAATCAAAACATTTAACCCTGCCGGGGCTTGTAAATAGACCTTCCCCGAAGATATTTCGTTTTTTATCTCCGCATCTATTTCCAATTTTATATGGTTTCCCGTTGTTATTTCGGGAGTTACCGCCATTAGAGTTTGAGTCGAGTTATATGTAGAATCCTTATCATTAATCACGGTTGTTTTGGTGTAATGTAAATTCATTACCGTATTTTGGACATTCACAACACACCCGCTTCCATAAGATGTCTTTACATAAAAACCAGGAAAATATTGTGTAAACCTACTGGGAGACGAAAATACAGTTGGATCTTCTTTATATTTCTGATAAAAACGGTCAGCCATTTCATCGGGTAATTTCACCCGAATCATCTTATAGCCGAGTTCTATAAGAGAATCCGGTAATCCTAAAAACGAAGCATTATAACTTGTCAAAGCAACCGGTGCAGCTTGTGCATTATAATATTCCGCCGGATCGATACCGCTATATACAGGCGACTCCAACCGTTTATCCAACGGATATACACTCAACTGCATAGGGGCCAAAGAATCTCCTGTAAAGGATTCTGTATTGTAACTTAAATATAAAATCAAAGAATCGAGTTTATTCACACCAACCGTATCAAAGTTTGCAGCCGGCATAAACTGGGTAAGAAAATCGGTTTCTAACCTACCATATCCCGGAATAGAAATACGCCCGATTAATTGTGTTATAGTTCTTCCAACGACACTATCATTCGGAACAGACTCAACCGTTATCAACTCTTGAAAAGAAGAGTCCACCACAATTTCAATATTCGTATCGACTATCGAAGAACCGATTGCGCTATTTTCGTCTCCACAAGAAGATAAACCTAAAACTATCGCAAAAGCTATCGGTAAAAATCTAAATATTTTCATTTTCTATTTAGTAACTGACGTTATTCGTTACCTACAATTTTATTATAAAAATCATTATAGGCATCTATATAATTTTCAGGGTCTTGATACCCCAAGAAAGGAATGCCCGTTTTTTGTACATAATCCGTAATTTCCGAATTTATATTTCGACTGGCTTGAATCACACCGTCGGAATACTGTATAGCCAATTTATTAAGAACAACAGGATCGATAGACTCTCCTACCGCAAAAGGTATATCGGTGTCTTGTATCCCCTCCAACTTCAATTTTGCAGCAAAATTGGGGTCGAATGGAGTCTTGAAACCATTATCGTATAACGAATATATCACCTTCGCATCCCGAAAAGAAGGATCTTCGGCATAACTTTTCTTAATATACAAAGGAGTCAACGCCGTTATCCAACCGTGACAGTGAATAATATCAGGAGTCCAACGCAACTTTTTCACGGTCTCCATAACCCCTCTGACAAAGAAAATACTCCGTTCGTCATTATCGGGACGCATATCCTCGTCGACTACCCCGTCGGCATTACGTTGAAAATAATCATCGTTGTCTATAAAATAGACCTGCATACGAGCCGATTGTATCGAAGCGACTTTAATAATAAGAGGATGATCTGTATCATCGATTATTAAATTCATTCCCGACAACCGAATCACCTCGTGCAATTGATTACGACGCTCGTTAATAGAACCGTACTTAGGCATAAAGGTACGTATCTCATGCCCTCTATCCTGAATACCTTGCGGTAAATTTCGACAAATATTAGCGATTTCCGATTCTGGCAGATAAGGGGTAATCTCCTGTGCAATAAATAGGACTTTGGCTTCTTTCATTCTGCTCCTCTTAAACTCAATTTATTTTGCAAAAATGGCATACCCGTGGCTTGAAACGAATTTAACCAGTCAGGCCAAGATACAGCCCACTTTTGCATCTTTCTGCAAAGATAATAAAAAAAATAGCGTAACCCTCCAAATATTAGAAGTATTAACACCAAAAAATCGTCAGACGCCCTATATTTCCCTTTCAAAAAGAAACATTTAAGGTTACTCTCCATAAAAAAATACAGCTTTATCTTCGTCGTTTGGGTTTTATTTGTTTCTTTTGCACAATTTTTTCAACCAATGTTCAATTATGAAAGTATTCACAACAATAGCCGAATTATGCAAGCAACTCGATTCGGACAGAAATGCCGGGAAAAAGATAGGTCTCGTCCCAACAATGGGCGCTTTACACAACGGACATCTGCAACTGGCAAAGACCAGCGTGGCTAATAATGACGTGACAGTAGTCAGCATATTCGTCAACCCCACCCAATTCAACGACAAAAATGATTTGTTACTTTACCCCCGCACGCTCGACAAGGACTGTCAATTACTCGAATCGGTAAATTGTGATTATGCTTTCGCTCCTTCGGTAGAAGAAATCTATCCGACCGAAGATACCCGGATATTTCACTTGGGAAAAGTAGCGGAAGTCATGGAAGGTAAATACCGACCGGGACATTTCAACGGAGTGGCTCAAATCGTCAGTAAACTCTTCGATATAGTCAATCCCGATAATGCCTACTTCGGAGAAAAAGATTTTCAGCAAATTGCCGTTATACGAGCTATGGCCGCTCAAATGGGCTATACATTCAACATCATAGCTGTCCCTATCGTACGCGAATCAGACGGATTAGCCCTAAGCAGCCGTAATACTCGATTGACAGAGTCTCAAAGAAGAAATGCACCCAAAATAGCAGAGACATTATTTAAAAGTCGTACCTTTGCAGCCAGCCATTCGGTGAAAGAGACTATCGATGAAGTAATCTCTACCATCGATGCAATACCGGAAATGAGAGTAGAATACTACGAAATAGTCGATGGAAACACGTTACAGCCTATCGCAGACTGGAACGACAGCGATTATATAGTAGGTTGTATTACCGTATATAACGGAGAGGTGAGATTAATCGACAACATCGCATATCGACGCCCCGAACAATAACTTATGAAACCATGTTTATAGAGGTCGTAAAATCAAAAATTCACAGAGTCACCGTCACCCAAGCAAATCTGAATTATATCGGAAGTATCACGATCGACGAAGATTTAATGGATGCGGCGAACATTATTGCCAATGAAAAAGTCTCCATCGTAAACAACAACAATGGAGAACGATTCGAGACTTATGTCATAAAAGGCGAACGAGGTTCAGGAGTAATATGTCTTAATGGAGCCGCCGCCCGAAAAGTGCAACCGGGAGACATCGTCATCATTATGGCCTATGCTCTAATGACTCCCGAAGAGGCAAAAAGTTTTACGCCGGCTGTTATCTTCCCAGATACAGCGACCAATAAACTCATATAATAAAGAATATCGCTTGCGAATGCCTACCTGATTCGTCAGGTGGGCTTTTTTAATATATAACCATCTTCACCTCCTACATGTATAGTCGTAAAGAAATTTGGAGAATCTCTCTCCCCATATTAGTAAGCCTTTTTGTACAAAACCTCATCAACATCACCGATACGGCTTTTATGGGGCGTGTCGGACAAGTAGAATTAGGAGCCTCCGCCTTAGCCGGAGTATTGTATCTTGCTTTCTATATGGTCACTTTCGGATTTAGCACCGGAGCACAAATTCTCATGGCTCGTAGAAACGGTGAAGCCAAATATGGGACTTTGGGCCCTATCATGGGGCAAGGTATTCTCTTTTTGGAAATATTTTCAATAATCCTCATCTTCGCCTCTCTTATAGGGACCCCACAAATGTTGAAAGTCCTCATCTCCTCCACTGCCGTATGTCAAGCCGGAGAAGATTACATGCAATATCGGATATTCGGACTCCTGTTCACTTCTATCGGGGTGATGTTCCGGGCCTTTTTCGTAGCTGTCACCCGCACCAAAGTACTGATGATGAATGCAGTCATCATGACTGTCGCCAATGTCGTATTCAACTACATTTTTGTATTCGGGCACTTCGGTGCACCCGAAATGGGTATTGCCGGAGCCGCACTCGGATCCGTTTTGGCAGAAGCGACAGCCGCATTGCACTTTTTCCTCTACACGTTCTTTTATATAGATCGGGGAAAATACCAACTGTTCCGATTTCGTTCCGGAGGATTCGGCCTCATTCGCGAAATACTGAATGTATCGGTATGGAGCATGATTCTCTACTTTCTCACCATAGGCACATGGTTTCTCTTTTTCGTAGCCGTCGAACACTTGGGAGAACTTCCACTGGCCATTTCCAACATTATCCGCAGTACCTCTACCCTGCTGTTCATGCCGGTCAATGCTTTTGGAGCGACAGCCTGTACCCTCGTGAGCAATGCTATGGGAGCCCGCCGTGCCGACGATGTAATTCCAATCGTGCGGCGTATCGTCAAAATGTGTTACGCCATAGTATTACCCCTCATTGCCTTGCTATGCTTAGCTCCTCATTGGATACTCCTCATCTATACCAACGATAGCTCGCTTATCGCCGAATGTACACATTCGGTCTATGTCATGTCGTCGTTCTACCTTATAGCCCTACCGGGAAATATACTCTTTCAATCTGTATCGGGAACCGGCGACACTCGTACGGCTTTTCTCATCGAAATGACCACGATCGTTTTCTATACGCTGGCTATTTATTGGATTATCGTTACCCTTCAAGTAGACATAGCCTTTTGTTGGACAGTAGAGTACGTCTATTGGGGATTCAAACTATTCCTATCGTTCCTCTTTTTCAAAAAAGCGAACTGGAAAGCGAAGAAGATATAAAGAATTTACCTATTTAAATAATAGAAATCTTTAAATCCCATTTATAGAAAATATATTTTATCTCTCAAACAATTGTTCCAAGCCCTGTCGTATGTTCAAAGATGTTATTCTTATATTTTTATTCGCATATTCCGACGATTTTGAGTAATTTCGCAACGATTTATCCATCTGTGTAAAAATATTGTTATAAAACTATGTTTGAAAACCTTAGTGAAAGACTCGAACGGTCTTTTAAAATACTGAAAGGTGAAGGTAAAATCACCGAAATCAACGTCGCCGAAACGCTGAAAGACGTACGACGCGCACTACTCGATGCCGACGTCAACTACAAAGTAGCCAAACAATTTACCGACACGGTAAAAACCAAAGCATTGGGGCAAGACGTACTCACCGCCGTGAAGCCGGGACAATTGATGGTGAAGATCGTACACGACGAACTGGCGACCTTGATGGGTGGAGAAACCGCCGAAGTAAACCTGTCGCAAAATCCGTCGATTATCCTCATGTCAGGATTACAGGGTTCGGGTAAAACCACGTTCTCCGGTAAGTTGGCAAAAATGCTAAAATCGAAAAAAGGGAAACGCCCCTTGCTGGTTGCTTGCGACGTATATCGCCCTGCCGCTATCGAGCAATTAAAGGTCTTAGGTGAACAAATCGATGTACCGGTTTATACCGAGGAAGATAGCAAAGACCCTGTGAGCATTTCCGCCAATGCCGTAAAATATGCCAAAGAAAATCATTTCGATTTGGTTATCGTCGACACGGCAGGACGTTTGGCTATCGACGAGCAAATGATGAACGAAATCGAGGCTATCAAGAAAAAAATCAACCCGACCGAGACCTTGTTCGTCGTTGACTCCATGACCGGACAAGACGCGGTCAACACAGCCAAAGAATTTAACGATCGTCTCGATTTCGACGGAGTAGTTCTCACCAAATTGGACGGCGACACCCGTGGCGGTGCGGCACTCTCTATCCGCACCGTAGTCGACAAGCCCATCAAATTTGTAGGAACCGGCGAAAAACTCGAAGCCATAGATTACTTCCACCCGGCTCGTATGGCCGACCGTATCTTGGGTATGGGCGATATCGTCTCTTTGGTAGAACGAGCCCAAGAACAATACGACGAGGAAGAAGCCAAACGATTACAAAAGAAAATTGCCAAAAACCAATTCGACTTTAACGACTTCCTCAGCCAGATACACCAAATCAAAAAAATGGGTAATCTCAAAGATTTGGCTTCTATGATTCCCGGTGTGGGAAAAGCGATCAAGGACATGGACATCGATGACAATGCTTTCAAAAGTATCGAAGCGATTATTTACTCGATGACCCCCAAAGAACGCAGCAACCCCGAACTGCTCAACGGTAGCCGCCGACAACGTATCGCCGCAGGTAGCGGAACTTCGATACAAGAGGTGAACCGACTTATCAAGCAGTTCGACCAAACCCGCAAAATGATGCGAATGGTTACCCAAAACAAAGGAGCCATGATGAAAGGATTCAAAAGAAGATAATTTTAATCACTCAACATGAAACTACCGGATACACTCCCGATTCTAATCGATTGCCGATAGGCAAAAAAGGGAGTGTATCCGGTAGTTTTTTTACAAAACCTCAATATTATGCAACTAATCGATGGAAAAGCGGTGGCCGACCGTATAAAACAAGAAATCGCCCAAGAGGTAGAATATATTTGCAGTACCGGAGGCAAACGGCCTCATTTAGCAGCTGTTCTAGTGGGACACGACGGTGGGAGTGAAACATACGTGGCGCACAAAGTAAAAGCCTGCGAACAATGCGGGTTCAAATCGACTCTCGTTCGCTATGAAAGCGATGTTACCGAAGAAGAACTCTTGAACAAAGTAAACGAACTGAACAACGACCCCGATATCGACGGATTTATCATCCAACTACCCTTGCCCAAACACATCTCGGAACAAAAGGTGATCGAAGCTATCGACTACCGGAAAGATGTCGACGGATTTCACCCGGTCAATGTAGGGCGCATGTCCATCGGGTTGCCCTGTTTCGTATCGGCTACACCCGCCGGAATCATGGAGTTGCTTGCCCGCTACGAAATAGAGACCAAAGGAAAACATTGTGTGGTACTGGGACGAAGCAACATTGTTGGCAAACCGGTAGCTACACTCATGATGCAAAAGGCTTATCCGGGCAATACCACGGTAACCGTATGTCATAGTGCAACCCCCAACATCAAAGAGATATGCCGTACGGCCGACATTATTATCGCCGCACTCGGTTCTCCCGAATTCGTCACTGCCGATATGGTAAAAGAGGGTGTCGTAATCATTGATGTGGGTACGACCCGAGTTCCTGATGCTACAAAAAAATCGGGATTCAAGCTCACCGGAGACGTAAAATTCGACGAAGTAGCTCCCAAGTGCTCTTTTATCACCCCCGTTCCCGGTGGAGTAGGCCCTATGACTATCGTGTCGCTCATGCGTAACACCCTGTTGGCCGGGAAAAAAGCAATCTATCCCTAAACTCGTATGATAGGGCTTATATCTTTTTTAGCACCGCTCATTTTAGGACAAGCTCCGGTAGTACCCGCTACCGAAGTTTCTCTTCTTTTCGCTGGCGATGCTATGCAACATAAAGCCCAAATACAATCTGCAAAACAAGGCGAGGCATACGATTATTCACCTTGTTTTGCAGACATTACTCACGAAATAGCTGCGGCGGATTATGCAGTCGTCAATTTAGAATCACCCATCGGCGGACAACCTTACACCGGTTATCCCTGTTTTTCTGCGCCGGACGAATTTCCAATCGCATTACAAAACGCAGGATTCGACCTTTTCCTTACCGCCAACAATCACTGTCTCGACCGTTATACCCGAGGGGCTATACGCACATTGCATATACTCGACTCTATCGGAGCAGACCATATAGGGACCTACGATTCAAAAGACTCATTCGAAAGATTCTATCCGTTCATAACCTCTATAAAAGGAATACGAATCGCCTTTCTGAATTACACGTACGGAACGAATGGATTTACGCCACACTCTCCATTAATTGTCAATTACATAGACGAAGAAAAAATAAAAAAAGACATTTTTCGTGCTAAAACGTTGAGTGCCGACCTTATCGTTGTCTGCCTACATTGGGGCGATGAATACCAACTGTTGCCGAACAAACGACAAGAAGATTTGGCAGACTTTTTGGTGAAAGAAGGAGTACAACTGATTATAGGAGCCCACCCACACGTGATACAACCTATGGAATTACGATACGACGAACAAGGGAACCCTTGTGCCCTCATCGTCTATTCACTGGGAAATTTCATCTCCAATATGAAAACCCGCGATACGGTGGGTGGAGCAATGGTAAAGGTTGTTATCCGACGGGATATCACGGGAAAAATACTGTTACAATCGGCACAACACACACTTGTTTATACCCGACGACCAACTATACAAAAAGAAAACTTCCGGGTAGTACCTGCGATACAAGAATTGAAAGAGCATCCCCATCGGCCTCATCTGAAAGGATTCGTGGAAAAAGCCCATGAGATATCTTCAAAATACAACAAAGGGGTGACAGAATACCAGATAGAGCCAGTGAACCCAACCTTCAAGTAAATAAGAACATGAAATTTACATCAGACCTATTTTAATTTCAGGTTCTTTATATATCCATTTACATAATTTCCTATAACCTCATGGCGAGTATCGTAAATATACCCGTTTGCATAGTATCCGATGATATTCTTTTCCAAATCGAGGACATGCCCATTCGAATAGTACCCGACAACTACATTATTCTTATCCATGATATAGCCATTGCGATAAGTCTGTAAAGGAACAGCTGCACAGGAATATAAAACACCAATAACAGCTAGCAACATAAAAGGCTTCAATATTCTCATAACTTTATAGATATAAATCCTGTATCCTTTTTATAAAGATACCATTCGAGATCACGTATAAACAAATATCACATTAGTCTTTCACAAAACGGAATTCTCGTCGATATAAGCGATAATCCCGTCCTTATCATCTGGGGAGAACCACTTCATATCGAGATCCTTTTTATACCATGTGACTTGTTTCTTGGAATAGACCCGGGTATTTCTCTTGATTTTCTCGACAGCCTCTTCTAAGGTCATCTTCCCATCGAAATAAGCGAACAACTCTTTATAGCCCACTGTATTTAAAGAATTAAGATGACGATAAGGGTATACCCTTCGAGCTTCATCGACCAAGCCATCGGCAATCATTTGTTCCACTCTCTGACTTATCCGCTCGAATAGCTCTTCCCGTGGACGAATCAATCCTATTTTTATAATTCGGAAAGGGCGGGATTTCACCCGACGAGTACGCAGATCACTGTATCGTCCACCGGTCTGTCGACAAATCTCTATCGCATGAATCACCCGCTTGTGATTATTCAAATCAACCTCTGCATAATATACTGGATCGAGCACTTTAAGCTCTTCGCAAAGGACGGCTAAACCCACTTTCTCGTAATGCGCCACAACCTCACGACGTATCTCGTCGGTAATGGTAGGTATCTCGTCGATACCTTTACAAACCGCATCGATATACAACATTGAGCCTCCTGTCAATAGGACATAGTCATTTGCCTTGAAAAGTTTATCAAGCAGCTTCAAGACGTCTTCTTCATAACACGAAGCACTATAATAGTCGGACAACGCCAACTGTCCTACGAAATAATGTTCGACCCTCGACAGTTGCTCGATTGTAGGAGCCGCCGTTCCAGTAGGTATATCGCCATAGAACTGCCGACTATCGGCCGACACAATAGGACAAGCATACCGCTCTGCCAATGGAAGGCTAAGCTCGGTCTTTCCCACCCCGGTAGGCCCTGTAAGAACAATGAGTGTGCCTGACATGAACTTTTCGCTATGAAATAAATGGGACAGATATGGAAAATAATTTCCATATCTGTCCAAACCCGACAAAGATTATTACTTCTCGGCTACCATTCTGGCAATTTGCACAATCACCTCGGTAGCTTTTTCCATAGACTGTATGGGCACGAATTCATAACGCCCGTGAAAGTTCAACCCACCGGCGAAAATATTGGGACAAGGCAATCCTTTGAACGACAATTGCGCTCCATCGGTTCCGCCACGTACAGGCTTCACCATCGGAACAACATCTACGGCCCTCATAGCCTCGGATACCAAATCAACGATATGCATCACAGGTTCGACCTTCTCACGCATATTATAGTATTGGTCGTTTATTTCGATACTGGCACAACCCGGAAACTCGTTATTTATTTTACGAGTTAAATGTTCGAGTTCCTTCTTACGGCGTTCGAAACGATCTCGATCATGGTCACGAATAATATAAGTCAATACCGTCTTCTCCACACTACCCTCGAACGAAATCAAATGATAAAAACCTTCATAACCTTCGGTATGTTCGGGAGTTTCCCAACGCGGCAACATAATAGCATATTGATTGGCTATGCGAATCGAATTTATCATTTTATGTTTGGCATATCCCGGGTGAACGTTACGGCCTTTGAAAGTCACTCGAGCCACAGCCGCATTAAAGTTTTCATACTCCAATTCGCCTATTTCACCACCATCCATCGTATAGGCCCAATCTGCTCCAAAGGCTTTAACATTAAACTTGTGCGCTCCTTTGCCTATCTCCTCGTCAGGATTGAATGCAATGCGTATCTTGCCATGTTTAATCTCCGGGTGTTTCAAAAGATACTCCATCGCTGTTACAATTTCGGCAATACCTGCTTTATCGTCTGCCCCCAACAAAGTCTTCCCATTCGTAACAATAAGGTCTTGACCTATATAATGATGTAGTTCGGGAAACTCCGAAGGTTTCAATACGATATCTTCCTCTGCACACAATACAATATCCTTACCATCGTAATTTTTAACAATCCGCGGACTCACATGCCGTCCCGACATATCGGGACTAGTATCCAAATGGGCTATAAATCCTACCACCGGGACATCTTTATCGATATTTGAAGGCAATGAGGCCATAAGATACCCGTTATCATCGAGTGTCACCTCGGTAAGGCCTATACGCTCCAACTCCTCGGCCAGTTTTTGGGCAAACAGCATCTGTCCCGGGGTACTAGGAGTCAAGTTTGTAAGCTCGTCCGATTGAGTATCGAAGCTCACATAATGAAGGAAACGATCTACTAAATTCATCGTATATATTTTTATTGGTTTTTCTTGATCTAAACCTAAGTCGATGGATTATCCAACCGACGAACAAAGGTAAAAAAATTTTTTCTTACATTTGCACGACCACATTCAAAAGTGGAGGATATGGCTAAAAAGAGAAAAAAGAAAAAATCGAACAGTAAAAAAATAAATAATTGGGGGGCTTTATTTCTGCTATTACTCGTTACATACAGTATATGGTGGCTAATAAAGCAAGCTCAACAACCCCAAAATCCTCAACAATCGTTTACAAACTCTCTTTGTCATGTAAAAGATGCTGAAATGGCCCATACTCCCGAAGGTACACCGGAACAAATATTATACCGTACGGGCTACACGGTCTCGTATAACTCCCATTGGAAACAACCCAACTGGGTAAGTTACGAATTACTACAAGACGAACTGCAAGGTAGTGCTACACGCAACAACCGATTTACCCCCGACTACGATGTAGTGGGCACAATGATAGACACCCGTGATTACACGTATAGCGGATACGACCGGGGACATATGGCTCCGGCTGCCGATATGAAATGGAACGAAACAGCAATGGAAGAATCGTTCCTGCTCTCAAACATCTGTCCGCAAATTCCCGAATTAAACCGAGGTCGCTGGAAAGAGCTGGAAGAACAAATACGTGAATGGGTACAACGAGACAGTGCACTACTCATTACTTGCGGACCCATCGTTTCTACTCCGAGAAAGACAATCGGACGACACGAGATAGTCGTCCCTGCCCGCTTTTTCAAAGTAGTCGCTGTTCCGTATACCGGCACGCCCAGAGGAATCGCATTTATATTCGACAATGAAGCGGAACAACCGTCTCTAAAAGAGTTGGCAATCACCATCGACAGTGTGGAACGAGTGACCGGAATAGATTTTTTCCACAACTTACCCGACAGTATTGAACATAAAATAGAAAGCGACCTATCCCTTGAAATATGGAACTTAAACTAAACAAGCCAATACCCGAAGATACGATTTGCGCCATCTCTACCGCTCCCGGTATGGGAGGTATTGCCGTAATTCGCATAAGCGGAACAAACGCTATCATTATAACCGATCGTATATTTCACACCGCAAACAAGAAAAAACTATCCGAAGCAAAGCCCAATACAGCACACTACGGAACAATCGCCGATGAGAACGAAACTCCCATTGACGATGTAGTCGTTACGCTTTTCATCGCCCCCCATTCATTTACAGGAGAAGATACAGTCGAGATATCCTGCCACGGGTCGATTTACATTCAACAACAAATCATCAGCCTTCTATTGCGAGCAGGCTGCCGCCTGGCCCAACCGGGAGAATTTACCCGTAGGGCTTTTACCAATGGGAAACTTGACCTCTCACAAGCCGAAGCCGTGGCCGACCTTATCGCTTCCACCTCGGCGGCCTCGCATCGTTTAGCTATGCAACAAATGCGTGGAGGATTCAGCCGAGAACTTATCCAACTACGGGAAAAACTACTCACATTCGCCTCGCTCGTTGAACTCGAACTTGATTTCAGCGAAGAAGAAGTAGAATTTGCCGATCGGGAGAAACTAACCGACCTCGCCAGTGAAATAGAACGAGTCATTAAGCGCCTTTCCGATTCGTTCACACTCGGCAATGCCATCAAAAACGGTGTACCTACTGCCATTATAGGAGAAACCAACGCCGGGAAATCGACACTGCTCAACCGCCTTGTCAAAGAAGATAAAGCCATCGTCTCGGACATACACGGTACAACCCGCGATGTCATCGAAGATACCGTCGTATTACAAGGAATTACTTTCCGCTTTATCGACACTGCCGGTATACGAGAAACGCACGATGCCATCGAGAATATGGGGATCGAACGCACCTTCCAAAAACTAGATCAAGCCCACATCGTCATCTGGCTTATTGATGCCACTGGATCGACACAAGACATTGAAAAAATCGCTGGAAGAGTCCTCCCCCACTGCACAGATAAACGCCTCATCGTTGCCTTTAACAAAATAGATAAGATCGGATCCGCAACCCAACAACAGCTCACAGACCTATACAAACGCCTCACTCGTGAAAAGCCCAACACTTCGTTCATCTTTCTTTCAGCTTCACATGACCAAAATATCGACGTACTCGAAAAACAGCTTACAGATACCATACAGTCAACACAAACTGGCGAAAATGACATTATCGTCACCAACGCACGTCATTACGAAGCCCTGCTAAATGCCCACGACGCAATCCTACGTACCCTCAACGGTCTACAATCCGGCCTCTCCGGAGACTTCCTCGCCCAAGACATTAGAGAATGCATGCACTACCTCGGAGAAATCACCGGTCAAATCTCTACTGACGAAATACTTGGGACCATATTTTCCAAGTTTTGCATAGGCAAGTAACTATCTGATTATCAATGAGTTAAATTGATTATAATCGATTGATATGGCGCTCTTTAC
>NZ_JAIJHU010000038.1:0-34369 GCF_022723415.1 Barnesiella sp.
TAGGACTCGCAACTACCCCCGGTCCTATCCAAAAGTCGGAGAAGTTCAACCTAACCGGAGGCGTTTCACTTCATCGTTAGCGGATTAAACCCTACCCCTGTACCGGAATGCTGAACAGGAGAGAAGGACTAAGCCCCTCGGTAACGAGAGCAGAGAGGAATAGTACGATTACCGGACTTATGGCAATTTCGACGCCCTTCGATTTGATATATATACTGTTAGAACTCGTGTATTTTGAAAGGTTTGTTACCAATTTGGGAAGCTAAGCGAGGAAACCCGCTATTGTACATTTTACCGGTCTTAAAGAGAACAAGACTTTCAGCACCGCTCAATAGGAACATATCGAGGAAGGTTTTCATATAGGCCGAAGTATCGGTTGTTTTGTATCTGATGTGAATCACTTTTCCGGGTATAATATAGGTGCGGGGTAGTGTACTCGCTTTTGCAAGGAAACGTTCACTGTCGGAGGTTACTAATATTTTGTAAAATTCGGGTAAAGTATCTATGAATTTTTTTAATTCGATATAGCATTGTTCTATTAGTAGCTTCTGTTCTCTGGGAGGAAGCATTTCGTCCATACCCTCTGAGTCTTTGAAATCACCGAGTAATTCGAGGAATCGGAAGGAAGCGGCCACATATTTTTCCCCGATGTTTTTGTGATGTAAATCAATGAGTGATTGTAGTTTTTCGGAGGGTGTGAAAAGTTCTCTGAATAAGTTTGGAAACGCTTGGGTATGTATGATGCTGTTGGTGTAGATGTGATATTGTAGATATTGAGAGTTTAGAACGGTATCGTCGAATATTTTTTTATCGATGATACTTTGTCGGGAAGCATGAATATTAGGCAATGTGTCGATGACTACGATTTTAGAGTCAGATAGAGAGTATTTGATTTTTTCTTGTTCTATAATCCAGTTAATTTTATTGGGGAGCATGTATTCGGTCAATTCGAACGGATAGGTCCAGTTGATTTTGAAGTCGATGTGTTTTTCCTTGCATAAGGAGTAAATAGACAATATTCCCCGTAGCTTGTCTGCCAATCCCGGATTGTAAATGGTATTGTCTACCATTATGATTATGCATTTGTTCCCTGTATGAATGCATGGTGAGTCGCTTGTTCCCGTTGAATAACGTTGTTGCAATAAATCGATAAACCATCTTGCAGACTCCTCTTTCATCTTTTTTACGGTTTTGGAAGATGGAGATTTATAGACCGAGTTGCAATAGTTTAGAATACGATTATATATGGAGGTAAACATGAACTTGCAATTCTTATGAAATGATTGTTGAGTATACTTAATCATTGAAAATGGGTGTTTGTATCATATTGATTTTTCTTAGACAAATATATAATATTATAATTTAAAAGGGAACGACTTTCTATATAGTTTATAAAATCTATTAAATATTTTTATACGGGTTGTCTTGTTCTGAAAATGTGTTTACATTTACAAATAAATTGTGAAATATAGTGCTATGAGACGGATAAATGCCATGGGAAAGCAAATCTTATTTTTATTGTTCATTTGTAGTATTTCTATTGTTCAAGCCGAGGAAAACCGTGTTATCGTAGGGGCTGAAAGAACGGCTGAATATTATCCTCTTTTGGAAGGAAAACGAGTAGCCGTTTTTTCCAATCATACGGGTATGATTGGTAATAGACATTTAGTAGATGTTTTGGTCGGAGAGGGTTTGAATGTGGTAACTATCTTCTCTCCCGAGCATGGGTTTCGAGGAAATGCCGATGCCGGAGAGCATGTGTCGGGGTCGATCGATCCTAAGACAGGAATAAAAATAAGTTCGCTGTATGATGGAAAATCAGGACGTCCGTCGGACGAATCTATGCGTATGTTCGATGTTCTGGTAGTCGATATTCAAGATGTGGGACTACGGTTTTATACCTACTATATTTCAATGGTTAAGTTGATGGATGCATGTGCCGAACATGGTCGTATGGTGATTGTTTTGGATCGTCCGAATCCTAACGGTCATTATATCGACGGGCCTATTCTTGATATGAAATATAAATCAGGAGTAGGTTGGTTGCCTATACCGGTAGTGCACGGTATGACTTTGGGAGAATTGGCTCGTATGGTAAACGGGGAGCGTTGGCTCTCCGATGGTCGCATTTGTGATTTGACTGTAATACCGTGTAAAAATTATACACATCGAACTATGTATGAACTTCCCATTCCTCCTTCTCCTAATTTGCCGAATATGAAATCGATATATCTTTATCCGTCGACTTGTTATTTCGAGGCGACTCCGGTAAGTTTGGGCCGGGGAACCGATTGGCCGTTTCAAATTTATGGACATCCCAACATGGTAGGTTATACGTTCTCTTTTACTCCTCGTAGTGTGCCGGGAGCGAAAAATCCTCCTTTGTTGAATAAGAAATGTTACGGTGTGGATTTGACTCGATTATCCAATGAAGAAATATGGGAAAAGGGTATTAATTTCGATTATGTGATAGATGCTTATCGCAACCTTAATTTAGGAGATCATTTCTTTCGCCCGTTTTTCGAGAAATTGATAGGTGTGGATTATGTACGTGAAATGATAAAGGCGGGGAAATCGTCCGAAGAAATAAAGGCTATGTGGCATGATGACGTAGAAAAATTCAGAGAGCAACGTCGTCCTTATTTATTATATGAAGAGTAATAACCATTAAATTTAATAAAAACAAATGACACCTGCTGTTGTCTTGATCACCATTTTTGCTTATTTCATTGTGTTGTTCGGTATTTCCTATATAGTAGGACATAGAGCCGATAACCAGGGCTTTTTTGTGGGTAATCGTAAATCTCCTTGGTATGTTGTAGCTTTTGCCATGATTGGCTCTATGATTTCAGGCGTAACATTCATTTCGGTTCCGGGTATGGTTGCGGCCAGCGGCTTTTCCTATTTACAAATGGTTTTAGGTTTCGTGGTCGGACAGATACTGATTGCTTATGTGCTGGTTCCGCTATTTTATAAAATGAACTTAGTTTCCATTTATGAGTATTTGGAGAACCGGTTCGGCATGTCTTCCTATCGTACGGGAGCTTGGTTTTTCTTCATATCCAAGATGTTAGGTGCTGCGGTAAGATTGTTTTTGGTCTGTGTGGTTTTGCAGTTACTCGTTTTCGGGCCGATGAAGTTACCATTTCTTTTAAATGTAATTTTTACAGTAGGATTAGTTTGGCTTTATACCTTTCGAGGTGGAGTAAAGTCATTGATTTGGACCGATACGTTGAAAACCGTGTGTCTCATTGTTTCTGTCATATTGTGTATTTATTATATCGCTACCGATTTGCATTTGGACTTTGGCGGTTTATGGCAGACGATAAACCAATCGGATATGTCGCGCATGTTCTATTTTGACGATGTGAACGATAAGCGATATTTCTTTAAACAATTCTTGGCAGGGGTCTTTACGATGATTGCCATGAATGGTCTCGACCAAGACATGATGCAACGAAATTTGAGTTGCAAGAACTTCAAGGATTCTCAAAAAAATATGATAACTAGCGGTATTTCGCAGTTTTTCGTAATATCTCTGTTTTTGATGCTGGGCGTTCTTTTGTATGTATATGCCGAGATAAACGGCATTCAAGCTCCACAAAAGAGTGACGAATTGTTTCCTATGATTGCGACACAAGGATATTTTCCTGTAATTGTCGGAATTTTGTTTGTTGTCGGACTTATATCTTCGGCATATTCGGCAGCAGGCTCGGCTTTGACCGCATTGACAACTTCGTTTACAGTCGATATTCTGGGTGTGAAAGGTAAAAGCGAAGACCAAGTTGTCAGGCTTCGTAAGCGAGTGCATGTGGGTATGGCCGTGGTCATGGGTATTGTGATTTTTGTTTTTAACTTGCTCAATAATACGAGTGTCATCGATGCCGTTTATATTTTAGCCAGTTATACCTATGGTCCTATATTGGGGTTATTTGCTTTTGGTATATTTGTAAAGAAGCAGGTAAAAGATAAGTACATACCATTGGTTGCCATACTTTCACCTATTCTTTGCTTTATATTAGATCGGAATTCTCAGACTTGGTTCGGAGGGTATTCGTTCAGTTATGAATTACTGATATTGAATGCTCTGTTCACATTCATAGGTTTATTGTTCCTGATAAGGAAACAGACCCCCGGATCCACAAAATCATAAGGTGTATGAAGTACAGTATTTCCGGTATCATAATAGGGCTTGTTTCTCTTCTTTCATCTGTGTCTGCGGGCGAATGGATTCGTATCAATCAATTAGGTTATTTGCCCGAATCTCCTAAGGTAGCGGTATTTATGAGCGAAGGAAAAGCTGCTGTGGAAGAATATGTACTTGTCGAGGTGTTTACCGGGGAGATTGTGAAGCGGTTTGATAATCCGAAAAAGGCGAATACATGGGGACGTATGCAGTCTGTTTATCGTCTCGATTTCAGCGATTTTAAAACAGAGGGAACTTATGTGTTAAGAGTAGGGGAAACTATGTCTCCTCGGTTTGTCATAGGTAATCGGGTATATGACGGAACCGCCGATTTCATCTTGCGGTATATGCGACAGCAACGTTGCGGTTTTAATCCGTTCGAACGGGACAGTTGCCATATTCACGATGGATATATCGTTTATCACCCGACGAGAAATGGCGAACGAATCGACGTTCGGGGTGGTTGGCATGATGCGAGCGACCAGTTACAATATGTCACCACATCGGCTAATGCTACCTATCAAATGATGTTTGCCTATTTGAAAAATCCGGAGGTCTATGGAGATGTGTACGATGCATACGGTTTACCCGGAGCAAACGGCATTCCCGATATTGTCGATGAGATTAAATGGGGGTTGGATTGGCTTAATCGTATGGATCCCTCGAAAGGCGAAATGTACAATCAAATTGCAGACGACCGAGATCACAAAGGCTTTAAATTACCCTCGCAAGACCATATAGATTATGGTTGGGGGAAAGGTACGGGACGTCCTGTTTATTATTGTTCGGGAAAGCCTCAGGTGCGAGGCGAGTTCTCCAATGCAACGACTGGTGTTGCCAGTACGGCTGGGAAATATGCATCTTGCTTCGCATTGGGAGCCGAGATATTGAAAGATTTTTATCCCGATATGGCCGATACTTTGCTTGTTAAAGCTCGTGAGGCCTATTGGCATGGAGCGAATAATCCCGGAGTTTGCCAAACAGCTTCGGTCGTTTCTCCATACATTTATGAGGAGTGTAACTGGACTGACGACATGGAATTGGCAGCCGTTCAATTATATGTATCTACGGGAGAAACCTCTTTTTTACAAGAAGCTGTCGAATATGGAAGATTCGAACCGGTTACACCGTGGATGGGAGCCGATAGTGCTCGTCACTATCAATGGTATCCTTTTATTAATTTAGGGCATTATCATTTGGCGAGTGTGAGCGATTCGCGCATAAGTAAGGAGTTTGGACGCAATTTGCGTAGTGGTATCGAACGAGTTTATGAACGGGCGCAGGGAAATCCTTTTTTGAATGGAATCCCGGCAATATGGTGTTCCAATAATTTGACAGTCGCTATGGCTACACAATGTCGCCTTTATCGTGAATTGACAGGTGATAACCGATATCGGGAGATGGAGTCCTCGTTGATCGATTGGTTATTCGGGTGCAATCCGTGGGGTACGAGTATGATTACCGAGTTACCTTTATGGGGCGATTATCCCATCAATCCGCACACGCCGTTAATCGCTTTGGGTGTTGGTACGACAGTCGGTGGATTGGTCGATGGCCCCGTATATTCGTCCATCTTCGATAGTTTGAGAGGCGTTCGTTTGACGAGAAGAGATCCTTATGCCCGTTTTCAATCAGAGGTAGTATATCATGACGATATACAAGATTACTCTACGAATGAACCTACGATGGACGGAACGGCCAGCCTCAGTTATTTGCTGTCATCTCTGCAAAAGGAAGGTATGAAATCTCGCGGATTGGATAGAAACGAGTATGCTTATGGAGGAATCGTCCGTACCGATGCCGAGAAGAAACAAATTTCGCTTGTTTTTACGGCTGCTGATAAGAGCGATGGTGCTCGGCGTATTTTAGAAGTTTTGGGAAAATGCGATGTGAAAGGTTCATTTTTCTTCACCGGCGAATTTTATGAGCGTTTCCCCGAGACTATACAGACTTTGTACAATGCCGGACACTATGTAGGGGCTCACGGCGATGCGCATCTGTTATATTGTGCTTGGGAAAATCGGGACTCTACTTTGGTAAGTCAAGCACAGTTCGAGCAAGACATGTTAGATGTATATGCTCGCATGCGCAAATCTGGTATAGATGTATCGCGATCCAATCTGTTCATTCCTCCTTATGAATATTATAATGAGAAGATTTCAGCTTGGGCGAGAGGATTAGGGTTAAGGCTTGTGAATTTTACTCCCGGCACATGGACCAATGCCGACTATACGACTCCCGATATGAAGAATTATCGTAGTAGCGAGTCTATATACGATAGGGTAATGGAGGTCGAAAAACGCAATGGATTGAATGGTCATATTATGTTGTTTCATTTAGGAACCGATGACAAACGTACCGATAAGTTTTATGAGCGCTATCTCGAACGGCTTATTCGTGTATTGCAGAGAGAAGGATATACATTCGTCGCACTTCCCGAAGCCGTGGGAAAATAAAAGACGATTCGGAATTTTTATAAAAGAATTTGGTTCGTAGCGAATTTAGACCCATCTTTGCACCCGAAAAATAAGGAAAATCCTCATCGGAGGGTATTATAATGATAGTTGTAATGCCGGATAAGATGAATGGTGAAAATCATTCTCTTGTCCGGCTTTTTCTTAAAAGTGGTTTTATGAAAGAATTGGATTTGACGAAAGGGAGTGTACTCAAAACGCTACTTCAATTTGCCGTTCCTTTTTTGATTGCGAATCTGCTTCAAGCTCTTTATGGCGGAGCCGATCTGTTTGTAGTAGGGTGGTTCGACGATGCCGCCAGTGTCGCTGCCGTTGCCATTGGTAGTCAGGTTATGCAGACGATTACAGGGATTATTTTAGGACTGACCACCGGTACTACGGTCGTTATAGCTATGGCAACGGGTGCGAAGAATTATCGCGATGTCGTGACTTCTATCGGTACGTCCATTTGCCTATTTGCTTCGGTCGGTTTGTTCTTGACGTTGATTATGGTTGTTTCTCATAATTATATTGCTGTTCTCATGCACACGCCGGTCGAGGCCATGCGTGATGCAAAACATTATTTACTGATTTGTTCGATAGGCATTCCGTTTATTATGGGATATAACGTTGTATGCGGGATTCTTCGAGGATTGGGCGATTCGAAAACTCCGCTTTATTTTGTCGCTTTGGCTTGTGTTATCAATATCGTGTTTGATGTCGTTCTTGTCGGTTTTTGTCATTTGAGAGCGGCAGGAGCAGCGATTGCCACGGTATCTTCACAAGGCATTAGTTTTTTAACGGCACTCTGGTTCCTCCATAAACGAGGATTTCATTTCCCTTTTTCCCGTCGGGATATTCGATTAAGTCCTATTCTTTCTCGCCGGATTTTTGTATTAGGAGCGCCTATCGCTTTACAGGATGCTTTGGTGAATGTATCATTTTTATTGATAACCGTTATTGTCAATCAAATGGGTGTTATTGCTTCGGCAGCATTGGGAGTCGTCGAGAAAATTATCGTATTTGCCATGTTGCCCCCGATGGCCATATCGTCGGCAGTAGCTACGATGACGGCTCAGAATTATGGGGCGGGATTGTTGTTGCGAATGAAACGCTGCCTTTATTCGGGAATTGGTATGGCATTGATATTCGGGGTATCGGTCTGCGTTTATTCCCAGTTTTTGCCCGATACGTTAACCGGAATCTTTACAAAAGATCCGGCTGTAATTGCAATGGCTTCCGAATACTTGCGTGGATATAGTATCGACTGTATTATCGTCAGTTTCGTGTTTTGTATCAATTCTTATTTCAGTGGGCAGGGAAATTCGTTATTCCCTATGATTCATAGTATAATAGCGACTTTCGTTTTTCGTGTCCCGTTATCTTATCTGTTCGGGCAGATAGACTCGGCATCATTACATCTGATGGGATTTGCTCCTCCTATTTCGACATTTGTTTCGTTGCTGATTTGTATTTGGTATATCAGACGAACGAACCGTAAATTGGAGTATAAATTCCGATCGTTGTAAACGATAAAATCTATTTTATATGAAGCATTTTGTATTTTTGTGAAAAATGAGTGAAAAGAGACGTCTGTATGGAAATAGAACTTAGAAATGAACGTTTCTCGGACTATCCTGAAACAGAAAATGTAGTTCGGGAGGCTTTTTGGAATCGTTATTCTCCCGGGTGTTGCGAACATTATTTGATTCATATCATGCGGTATAGTCGGGCGTTTGTACCGCAGTTGGATTTTGTTGCCGTATTCGATGATAAGATCGTTGGGAATATAGTCTTTTTGAAATCGGTCATTCAAGCCGATACCGGAAAAGAATACGAGGTTTTATCTTTGGGGCCTATTTCGGTGTTGCCGGAATATCAGAACATGGGTATCGGGAAAAGATTGATCGACCATACTCGAAATTTAGCCAAATGTATGGGCTTTCGTGCAATCTTATTATGCGGGGATCCCGACTACTATTTGCGAAGGGGATTTGTGCCTGCCGAGACCTTAGGAATACGGACAGCAGACGACATGTATGCCGATGCGTTGCATGTGTGCGAGTTATATGAAAACGCATTATCCGATGCAAGAGGACGTTATATTGAAAATCCTGTATATAATATAGATGAATCTCAGGCTATTGAGTTCGATAAAAAATTTGAACCGAAAGAACTTGTTGTCGGGATTCCTTCTCAGAAACGCTTTGACCGAATAGTAGCCATGCGAAGAAAGGCTTGATTGGGAATTATCGTAGTTTTGAAATAAATGATGACGGTGTTTGTTTTGTAATTTTTGCGGAATCGATAAAAAAATCTTAAATTTGTATTTTTAATAGAAATACCTTTGAAACAGTTGCTCCATAAAATAGCGAGATATTTTCTGCCTGTACTATTCATTTCGTACATAGGCTGTATTTCGCTGTTCACACACTCGCATGTAGTCAATGGAGTGACGATTGTCCATTCTCACCCGTATAAACCGGGAACGGAACACGAACATACAACGGCTGAGTTTCAGTTGATACACATGTTGTCCAGTATCGAGACGGAGAATCCGTCGATGTGGACTTTTGTATCGGTGATTTTGTTTTCTTATTGCAGCCGGTTGTTTTTCCCGTCCAGATATTTCTGTCTCATTTCCGAGAAATGGGGCGCTCATGGTTTGCGAGCTCCGCCCGTTTCGGTTCTGTAATATGATATATTTAGGAGAAAAGAGTTGTTGTCCTTATCTTATTTCAAGGTAGGGACAACAGATTGTATTTTATTATTTAGAATCGAAAAATGAAGAATTATATATTATTATGGGTATGCCTGTGGTGTGCCGGGCAGTTATGTGCCGAAACTGCCGTATCGAAATCTTTGGACATCAATATTGTCGGTCATGTATTGGATAAGAACACACGAGAACATTTACCGTATATTTCAGTTGTTTTGAAAGGTACGACTATCGGTGTAATGACCGATGCATCGGGTCACTATTTTTTGAAAAATTTGCCGGAGGGAGATTTCTTTCTCGAAACCTCTTCCGTAGGATATAAGACAGAGCGTCGTAAGGTTTCGCTGAGGAGGGGGACGACTTTGGAAATCGATTTTGAAATCGAAGAGGATGCCGTTGTTTTAGACGGGGTTGTCGTTTCTGCCAATCGTAGTGAAACCACACGCCAATTAGCGCCGACTTTGGTCAATGTTTTGAATATAAAGACGTTTGAAAATACCAACTCCAACTCTTTGGCACAAGGCCTTAATTTTCAGCCGGGTGTCAGGGTCGAGAACGATTGTCAAAACTGCGGTTTTCAACAAGTACGTATAAATGGGCTCGACGGTCCGTATACACAGATATTGATGGATTCTCGTCCCATATTCAGCGCATTGTCGGGTGTATATGGGTTGGAACAGATTCCGGCCAATATGATAGAGCGAGTGGAAGTGATGCGGGGAGGAGGTTCTGCATTATTCGGTGCTTCGGCAATAGCGGGGACAATCAATATTATTACGAAGGAACCGTTGCGTAATAGTGGTTCGATAGCGCACAGTATCACTTCTATTGGTGGAAGCGGCGACTTCGACAATAGCACTTCGCTGAATGCTTCGCTCGTAACCGACAATAATAAAGCCGGTATTTACATTTTCGGGCAGAATCGTCAGCGAAGCGGTTACGACCACGATAACGACGGGTTCACAGAGTTGCCCGAATTAAAGGCTCAGACATTGGGCTTTCGCTCTTATTTGAAAACCAGCAATTATTCCAAACTAACGTTTGAATATCATCATATCAGTGAATATCGACGAGGTGGCGATCGCCTGAACCGTCCGCCGCACGAAGCCGATATAGCGGAGCAGTTGAATCATTCTATCGACGGAGGAGGTTTGAATTATAGCCTGTTTACTCCCGATGAAAAACATCGGGTTAATGTATATGCTTCGGCTCAGCATATCGGCAGGGACAGTTATTACGGAACGGAACAAAATCTTAACGCATACGGCGAAACGGAGGACTTGACTGTCGTGGCAGGTACTCAATACATATACAGTTTCGATAAATGTTTGTTTATGCCTGCCGATTTAACAGCCGGTATCGAATATAATTATGATAATTTGCGAGATGAGATGAAAGGGTATAATCGCAAGACTCGTCAAGAGGTACATACCGAGAGTGCTTTTTTGCAAAACGAATGGAAGAACGATCGTTGGAGTATCCTTGTTGGAGGACGGTTGGATAAACATAATCTGATAGATCATGTCATTTTCAGTCCGAGAGCCAACTTGCGTTTCAATCCTGTTAGAGATGTGAATTTGCGTTTAAGTTATTCTTCCGGGTTTCGGGCTCCCCAAACGTATGATGAAGATTTGCATGTTGCTGCGGTAGGAGGAGAAGCTACGATGATAAGACAAGCTGAGAATTTGAGGGAAGAAAAATCCCACAGTGTAAGTCTTTCGGCCGATATGTATCGTCGTTTCGGGGCTTTTCAATGTAACCTGTTGTTGGAAGGTTTTTATACTCGATTGAATCATGTTTTTGTTCTTGAAGAGATAGGGAAAGACGAAGAACACAATGCGGTGATAAAAGAACGACGTAACGGACAGGGTGCGGAGGTTGCAGGGGTGACGGTCGAAGGCAAGGTAGCCTATCTTTCTTTGGTGCAGTTACAAGCAGGTGTGACTTGGCAGAAAAGTCATTATACAAGGCCTGAAAAATGGAGCAAAGATAGTTCTGTTCCGGCAGAAAAGCGAATATTCCGTACCCCCGATTGGTATGGTTATTTTACGGCCACATATTCTCCGGTAAAACCTCTGAACATAGCTCTTTCGGGAACTTATACCGGTTCTATGATCGTTCAGCACATGAAAGGTTACATACCGAAGGATATAGCTGTAACTACTCCCGATTTCTTTGATATGAACCTGAAAATATCCTATGATTTTTCGTTGTATAAATTCATCACTCTGCAACTGAATGCTGGTATTCAGAATATTTTTAACGCTTATCAAAGAGATTTCGATCAGGGAAAGGAAAGAGATTCGGGTTATATTTATGGTCCCTCTATGCCTCGTAGCTATTTTGCCGGAGCAAAGTTGATGTTCTGAAACAATTTCTAATGTTTATAAACACTTAAAAGCCACAGTTTTGCTGTGGCTTTTATTTTTTATACAAGAGACATGTTTTGTAGGTGTTTGATTATTAGCTATATGTGTTAATATAAAATTATAATTTAACAGATTTTGTTTAATCTATGTAATTTCTGAGTGGTAAATTATCTTTGCATTCAGAATAATTAACATAAGAGGGACCGCAAAAAATCTTTTGAATTTTAATATTAAATGAAATCACGGAGTGAATAAGTGTAATCACATAAAAAGGGGAATCTTGCTAATCTTTTTGGGGATATTGCTTGTGAGCTTGGTTCAAGCTCAAGAATCCAAGTCCCCTATATCTTCATTTTCTAAGAGTTACCCGGATTATGTCGTTTTTTTACCCGAGGGGAAAATAGATTCGGTTTTTTATCATGCGCATTCTTCTATTATACCGGTTATATTTAAAGTGAATAAATACGATTTGTTCCCTAATAAACAATTGGATAGTATCGTCGAAGTGTTGAGCCGAGTACAAAAAAACGCTTCGGTACGTATAGCCTATCTTTGGATCGGAGGAAGCGCTTCTCCCGAGGGGCCCTCGAAATGGAACCATAAGTTGGGGGAGTATCGTTCGCAAGCGTTGGCGAAATATTTATCGAAAGAGACAGGATTTCCGAAGGATTTGATGAGGGTGGAAAATCTGTGGGAAGATTGGTACTCTTTTGAAGTTGCATTGAAGAATGGGGCACAGATTCCCAATAAAGAAAAAGTTCTCGATATTTTGGGGAAAGAGAAAGACAATGAACGGAGAAAGTCGCAGATTATCGCTCTTGACAAGGGCTATACATGGCATAGAATTATTCGCGATATATTCCCTCCGTTCCGCAATGCACGTATGGCTATCGTATGCCATGAACGGCCTGAACGTATTCCGGTAAATGTCGAGAGGTTATCTTTCGACTATTCGTTGCCTGTAAGGGAACCGGTATCTTCGTTTCCGATGAATACGGCAGAAAATCGAAGAAGAGTGATTGCCGTTAAGACCAATTTGTTGTTTGTCGCTGCGCTGACCGCCAATCTCGGTTTTGAGGCCGAGCTGTGGCCTCACTGGTCGATAGACCTTCCGGTATGGTATTCGCCTTACGATATTACATCGACTCGTAAGTTGCGTTTGCTGGCGGTTCAACCCGAAGTACGGTGGTGGCCGGGAGCGGTTATGAATGGTCATTTCATAGGGTTGCATACTCATGTGGCGGGGTTCAATGTCGCCATAAACGATAAGGCGCGTTATCAAGATCCTAACCATGCGCTTTGGGGTATGGGGCTGAGCTATGGATATGCCTTTTCATGGGGAAAGGACAATCGGTGGGGAATAGAGTTTAACATAGGAGTCGGTTTTGCCGAGTACGATTATGATGCCTATCGTAATCGCAGAAATGGCGCTTTATTTAAATCCGGTTCCGATGTCTATTGGGGAGTTACGCGTGCAGGAGTAAATCTGTCGTATAAATGGTCTTTCGCTCGTAGGAATAAGAAAAACAGATAGGAATAGAGATGAAAGAGTTCGGTTTTCATATCATAGCGTTTGTTTGCATTGTGTCGTTATTCGTAACGGCATGTGACAAAACGATCCATCAATATCCCGAGTCGGAGAAAACATGGGTAATGGTGGAACTGAATGCCGATCGTACACCTCCTGTGTATTATAAAGAATTGACGTATGATGCTGAGGGTGAATCTTCGATAAATGATTTAGAACCTGTCCTTTCGGGAAACTACACAGCCGATGAGCGATTGTGTTTGCGCTTTGTTGTCGAGCTGTATGAAATGCCGGGGGCGACGGACGATGTGAATAAAGGCAATCTGGTGGAACGCCGTGAAATATCGGTAGAAAGATTGACAGACGCTCCGCAAGATACATTGTATTTCTGTTTGGCAGATGGAAATTATAAAGTGTTGGCATGGGCCGATTATGTGCCGAAGGAAGAGCCTGCCGATTGGCATTTCAGTACCGATAAACTCGATGCCGTTAGGGCGAATGTATCTCATAAACCGTTGGATAATCATCATAAAAATTCGGCTGCCGGGAATTGTGATTTTACAGTCGATTCGAGCCGAGATGATAAAGCAGGTCCGGTTAGTTTGTCGGGAAATGATGCTTCTGGGGCTGCTGCCGATGGTCGTATGGTTTCGGTATATATGGAGCGAGCCTCTGGCCGTTTTCGGTTATGGGCTACCGATTTACAAGAGTTTAGAAAGAAAAGGAGTGCTGTGGACGATTTGCATATTAAAATCATATACAAGCAATATGTCAGTGTCGGATATAATGTGGGAACAGAAATGCCCAATGCTTTTGTCGAGACTCGTACAATGGAAACCTCTCCCACGACACTGACCGACGATGGAACGCTTCTTTTGGCTTATGATTATGTGCTTGCTTCGGATCGTCGGGAAGATCACGTGTTGGTAGATGTCTTTGTATACGATGAAAATGGGAAAGAAATAAATCATTACCAGAATATCGACGTACCTCTTTATCGCAATAGAGAGACCGTTATTAAGGGGCCGTTTTTGACAAAGACCATAGGAAGCGGCGATATCGGTATTGACGGTGATTTCGATAATGAACATGTTGTGGTGATACCCGATTGAGAATATATTTTTAACCATTTTATATCATTTCATCATGAAAAAGAGTTATTATTTTTTAGCGGGAATGGCTTTGTTGGGACTGATGACAGGCTGTTCCAATGAATTGGACGAACCCGGGGTGAACCCGAATGGCGACGTAGTGCGTATCATGTTCGAAGCTCCCGAAGCCTTGCAGGTGACACGTGCGGTGACTGGTACGAATAGTGCACAAGGAGGATTGACAAACGTAGATTGGAGTAAGTACGATCTTCGTTATCAGGTGGCTGTTTATTCCGAAGATGGTGCGACATTGCTCGTTGCACCCCAGACTCAGGTAGTCGATACCTATGGACCTGTTTCCTTCGAATTTCGTCTTACGCCGAACAATACCTACAAATTTGTAGCGTGGGCCGATTTTGTAAAACAAGGAGAAACGTCCGATTTGCATTACAACACGTCCGATTTTACCAACATTTCGATAAAAGATGGGCTTGATGCTCAATTGAACGACGAGAGTAGAGATGCCTATTTCTTTATGAAAAATATCTCGGTGACACAAACGTTCGGTGAAGCCATGACTTTGAAACGTCCGTTTGCAAAACTTCGTGTGATTACCACCGATTGGGCATCCGAAGGCATGGAGATGCCCGATAATTTCAAGGTCGCTTATCACGATTGTGTACGTTTCTCTGCTTTAAATGCCGTTACCGGCGAGGCTGTCGGTAGTGCCGATGCCGAAAGTTCGAAGGTTTATACCGCAGCGATTATGCAAGATGAAACAGGTGATAAATTTTATGAAGGGGGATATGATGCTACTGCGAATAACCGTACGTTGGTAGTCGACTATCTCATTACCGGCGACGAGCAACGTGCCATACATTTCAGTTTGGAGATGTTGAAAGGAACAGCCCCGGTCGTTACAAAAGATTTTACAACCAATATACCCGTACAAAGGAATTATCTCACTACGATTTTGGGAAATCTGTTGACTGTGGGCGGAACGATAGATGTAGATATTCAGGAAGGTTTCAAGAACGAATGGATCGAGGGCGAAGAATGGTGGAATCCGGAGGAAATCACACCTTCTCAACCGGCTTACGATGAACAGACCAATACCTATTCGGTCTATACGAGAGAAGAGTTTGCTTGGCTGCCTACTCATATAGACGATATGCTTGCGGCTACCCCCGGTTTTACTTTGCGTATCTGCAACGATATAGATATGAGCGGTGTCGAGTGGAGCCCGATTTATCCCGGTTCCAGCGGTAGGACATATACGGTCGACGGACAAGGTCACACGTTGCGCAATTTTTCCATGAGCGGGAAGTTCGGGGCGGTCTATGAGTATAAGCTGGGTTCATTTGTTTTGGGTAGATATAATGCATATACCGGCGTATGGGGTAAATTCGACGGAATCATGAAGAACCTTACTTTCGAAAATATAACGATCAATGGTCTTGCCTATGCGGAGTTCCCGGTAAAAGATGTAGACGGAGAACCCGTCGATCACAGCAAAGAGTTCTCTTATTTTGCAGGGTGTATCGGTTATACCGGAGGTAATCAGTGGAGTATGAACAGCAAGTTCGAGAATGTACACGTCAGACACATACAGATTAAGTCGTCTGCTACTCCTTCTCAAAATCTCGGAGGTCTGGTCGGTTGGATTGGTTCAGGCGGAGGAAGTGCCGGGAATAGAGTCGCCGCTTTAAAAAACTGTTCTGCGACAGATGTACATCTCACGGGATATCAGGCCGGCGGTCTTGTCGGACAAGTGTTAGGCGATCGAGGCGTATCGTTTGACGATTGTCAGACGGAAAATGTCTATATACGTTATTCGAGTATTTCGTCATCATCAGGTTTTATAGGGAATATTGGCGACGGTGGAATTAACATCAGTTGGTCGGCAGCCATAGAAATCAATAATTGCAACCCGGCTCAAAACGTTTATTACATCAATGACAGAACCGGAGAGCCCAATACTACTTATAAACCTCAGAGTCCTTTCTACGGGCATAAAAACAGTGTCGATGTGGTAACGATTACTCCGGAGGAAACGACAGAACCGTAACGATCATCGGGAACAATTTTGTAACAGAATATTATTGTTTGGTAGAATCCAATATAGAAAATGGGGCTGTGTCAAGACATCGACACAGCCCCATTAAAAAAATGACAGTTTCTGACCACGCATACAGAAGTACTCTAAGCAAAAGGGTTAGAAGCTATTTGAATTGATATCTTTAATTTTCTCCTCCCCTGCGCAGTCATTCCCCGTAATGCTGAGGCGCGGCAGGGGAAATTCTGAAATCGGAATACCGCTTGCCTCTCTCAGAATCGCCCTTTATTGGGCTTTCCTCTCTGTATTGTCGCCATACTTCCTCTTCCTTTACTCGCAAAATGCGAATAGGTTTGGTTTTATTATTTGGTCATTAGTTTTAAAACGATATAGCCCCCGAATATTTGCAGAAGCATGCCGGGAATGCCTATTCGAAAATCTTGTATGGCGGTGAAAAAATTACCTGCAATAGCCCATTCTACAAGGCTCCCTGCTACTTGATAGGAGAGTACGACTCCTGTTAAGATGAGTAGAGAGACTTTCCCGAATCGATATGCGGCATATCCGGCGGCTGCGGCCAATAATATCGATTTGGAGAGAATCGCGGGTAGGACTTCGGGTAGAGGCATCCCGAACAGCATGGAGTTTATGAGGGGCGAGAGTACTGCCGTGAGCAACCCCACGCACCACCCGTATTTATAGGCTCCGATAAGCGTGAAGAAGTAGATGGGCAATAGCATGGGGCCACCCAGATGAATCGTATGGCACAATTGGGGAAGAAGAATATTCCCCGCTATGAACAGGGCGGAAAAACCGTAGGTTCTCGCATTGTTATACTCTAAGGAATAGAGTTTTGCCGTGGTCGTTTGCATAGTCGTTTATTATTTATTGTTATTAATCCAGTTTTACCAGTTCGTATTTTTGACAGCCCAAACCTATTTGTTCCCCGTATTCCAACGTATGCATACCGTGACGGGAATCGATACGTTCGATGAGGTGGATTTTTCCGTGGTCTTCCGATGCTCTCACCAAATCGGTACAAGCCTTGTCGAGAGCGACCGGGTCGAGTGATGCGAGGATACCAATGTCGCCCATTTTCGGATCTTCGGGGGAGGCATCGCAGTCGCAATCCACAGATAGGTTATTGGCTACACTTATATAAATGATTTTCTCACCGCAATGTTCAGCCACCGATTTGGCGGCTTCGGCCATCGACTCCAAGAAATCGTCTTGTGCAGGCAGGTTTTCCCACGGGTTCCCTTTGGTTTTCCCGGCAGAATGTATCCATGCTTTTCCGGTAGATGAAGCGATGCCGATGGACATGTTTTTTATTGCTCCGCCGAATCCTCCCATAGCATGGCCTTTGAAATGAGAGAGGATTATGGTAAAGTCGTAGTTCGGGTAATGGGCTCCCACATAATTCTCTTTAAGGTGCTTACCGCCGTGTACGAGTAGGGCTGTTTCTCCTTCCGAATCCATGATGTCGACAGGGGCGATAGCCGTGAAACCGTGGTCGGCAGCAGCTTTCAGATGACTTTCTGTGTCGGCTCTTCCACCCCCGTAGGCCGTGTTACATTCGACGATCGTTCCGTTTACCTTCTGTACGAGGTCTTTGATAAGAGCTGGTTGCAAGAAGTTATGACCACCCGGTTCTCCGGTAGATAGTTTTACTGCGACTTTTCCGGTCGCTTTACGGTTCAACGCTTCGTATATTTTCACTAAGTTCTCGGGGGAAATCTCTTTGAACATATATACTTTTGGCGTTTCATTGTCCTTTTTGGAAAGTTGAGTTTCCGAATTTTGTGCGCGGGTGTTACAGCTTATCCCTATAAGGGCGGATAAGAAAGCGCATAGGGCGATATTGATGTACTTTTTCATATATGTGTGTGAATGAAAGAAATTAAAATTTTACGTTTATACCGGCCATGATTGTAGCTTTGGGCATGGGGTATCCGGCATTTATTTCGTATCGTTGTGCCAAGAGGTTTTCTCCACGTGCCCAAATGTCGAACCATTCGGTGACTTTGAATGACCCGTTGATGTTCCATAGTACGAAATCTTCGGTTTGAACATGGTCTACGTCTGTGTAGAGATTGGCTACATATTGGAAGCCGGTGGAGACAGTCCAGCGATTTTTGGAGAACATGGCTCCGGCATAGAACTTATGTTCGGGTGCGCCGAGTACCGGATTGTCCATGTGCAGATAGCTGTAATTGGTTTCGACCGACCAATGGGGGTGAATACGGTAAGCAGCTTCCACTTCGACTCCGGTGTTGTCTATTTTCCCGGTGTTCATGTTCAAGGGTGTCGCTCCCGCACGAGGCACGGCGACGATCAGATTTTTCCCGTCGATATAAAAAACATTGATACCATACGACAATCTTCCGTCGAGTAAACGTTGGGCGAAGGCCAGTTCGTAATTCCACATGGACTCTGGGCGAAGGTCGGGATTTTTTGGCGGGAACATATACATTTCCCGTATGGTAGGATAGCGAAATCCTTTGCCTGCACTCGCTTTCAGTTCGATGGAGCCGGGTAAATGGAACGATAATCCCGCTTGTGGAATCCATTCCGTACCGATATGCGAATGGTGGTCGATACGGATACCGGCATCGAGGGTGAGCCAATGGCTGATGTCTTGCCGAAAATCGATATAACCGGCTATTTCGTGCTGTACTTTATCGACGATGTGTTCACGTTCTCCGTTTCGTTCACCTTCGACGTAACGGTTTTGTGCTTTGCCACCGAAGCGGTAGTAGTCAACTCCGGCAGTCAGGCGGTTGCCGGTAAAAAGTTGTGCGCTTTGATACCACGATATGCCCATCATATCGTCGTGCGAGTCGAACCGGTATGGTTTGGGGGTATTCTTGTCGTCGGGGTTGGCGGTATAACCGTCGTTGATCCAATGGTCTCCCCAGTTGTAGAAAAAGCTCACAGCTCCCGATGTGCGTTCATAACGGTTTTCTACGGCAACCGAGGTCATACCGCGGGTGATACTTTGGTCTGCGTCGATCATCGGGTCGGTTACCTCACCCGGTTGCGAAGCGTTGAAGTGGGTGACATTTACGTCGCCGCGGATATTCCAATAGGGAGAAAATTCATAACCCAGTTTGGCATATCCCCCGTATTGCTCGAATCCCATATTTCGGCGATGTCCGTCGGTTCGGTTGTACGAACCGCTTATCAGGCTGGTAAATCCGCCTTTTCGAATGCGGTTCGTGACTTCGCTCTGTAAAGTGTTGAACGAACCGTATCCTAAGTTGAGGTTGGTTTTTACTCCCTCTTCATGTAATTGGCGGGTAACGATGTTGATAACGCCCCCCATGGCGTTCGAGCCGTATAATACCGAGGCCGGTCCGCGCAAGACTTCCACTCGTTCGGCCATTAGCGATTGGTAAGCATCGGCGATAGGGTGTCCCATTAGTCCCATATATTGGGGGTGTCCGTCGATGAGAACCATCAAGCGACCCGATCCGCTGCCTATTCCCCGTAACGACATGCCACCGGCCGCACCTCCCGATACACCGTAACCCATGATACCTCTGGCTGTGATGAATAGTCCGGGTACTTGTTGGGTAAGTATAGGGAGAATCGACGGTTGCATGCTCTGCTCGATTTGTTTACGGTCTATGACGGAAATAGTCATAGGCAAATGACGAATATCTGTCTCATTGCGAGTGCCGGTAACGACCACTTCATGGATTTGTATCGGGTCGATCAGTTTTCCATTTGAGGTTTTCGTTATATTTGGCAACGAGTCGGTTTGAGCCGATGCCGTTATTTCTCCTAATGCAAAAAATAAAAGTAAAAGTTTTGTCCTCATGCGTTTATATATTCTTCATCGTGTTCATGAAATCGTCTATCTCTGCGAGACAATCTTCCGGAGTTTCCAAATTTTTACAACGACTCTCCAACGGACACCAGCCGGTTCGAGTACGGTTGATAATGTATTCTGTCTCGATTTTGTATTCGGGTTCTATGCCGTGAGATTGAAACAAGGAGAGTGCCGGCCGACTGATGACACCGGTGAACACTTCTTTTACGCCTCCCAAGATCATCAAGGCCGCTGCGGCCTTTCCTATGACTTTGTCGGCAATGAATGATCCGTTGAGAAAATCCGGTTCTTCTTTCAATAATCGGTAAATATCTTTTACGCCTCGTTCGTGAAACAAGCGTATTTCGTGATTATTGCAAACAATGCAGGAACATTGTTCGGCAAAAAGCCGATTGATGATTTCTTGTTTTTTTTCGGTAGTCATTTTTATTACTGTGTTTAGAACCCGAACCGTTGAGCTGCCTGATGCATGGATTCTATGATTTTAACTCCGAACGGGCAACGGACTTCGCATGCGCCGCATTCGACGCATTCCGAGGCATGGTGTGTGAGTGCCTTGTAGTGTTCTCGCACGGTTTCGGGTATTTCTCCTTGTGCAACAGTCAAGTTATAAAATTTGTTCACGGCGGCAATATCTATTTTTGAAGTACAAGGCGCACAATGACCGCAATACATGCAATGACCTTTCCACGAGAATTTCTCCAAGCCGGTCATTACGGCGGTATAGTCGCGTTCTTGTGGAGTGGCATGGCTCCAAGCGACTGCCTCGGCGATTTCTTCCCTATTTTTGCAGCCTACCATGACGGCCGCCACTCCCGGACGCGTCAGTGCATATTCGATGGCTTGCACGGGTGTCATGGCCCGGCCGAAGGGGGAATTTTCTTTATTCAATAAGTCGCCTCCGCCATAAACTTTCATTACGTCGATACCCACGCCTTCCCTTTCGCACAAGGTATAGAATTGTTCCCGAACCGGGTCTATATTCTGCAAAGCGTTGGTATAACTTTCTTCTGCCCACAGTGTGTCGACATCTTCGTTGGGAGGAAGCAGGTCGTAACAGGGATTGATGGAAAATAAAACGACATCTATCAGCCCCGTTTTGACCGCCATGCTCGCCACGGTCGGATTGTGGCTGCTCATGCCGATGGCCCGTATCTTTCCCTCGGCTTTCAACCGTTGCGCGATTTCGATGATTTCGTGATCGAATACCGTGTGAAAATCTTTTTCGGCATCCACGTAATGTATCATACCGATGTCGAGATAATCGGTGCGCAGTTGTTTCAAAAGCTCTTCGAAAGAGGCTATGGTCTTTTGTGGGTTGCGGGTACGCAGGTATTGGTCGTTTTCCCATGTGGTACATAGGTGACCTTGTATGACGAAATTTTCTCGTCTTCCCTCTAAGGCAAATCCGATATGGCTTCTAAGGTCGGGATTCGAAGAATAGATATCCACGAAATTGATTCCGTTTTCTATGGCGAAATCGAAATCGGCTTTGACCTCTTCGGCGGTTTTGTGCATAAACCCTTCGCAACCAAGAGCGATGGTACTTACCCGGATTCCGGTTCTTCCTAATGTTCTATATTCCATAACGAGGCTTTAAAATTCTCTTCCTTGTTTCAAGTCTTCGACAAACTTGTCGATTCGTTGCATTTCTTCCGGGATATGAATGTTTTGCGGACAATGGTGCACGCATTGGTTGCACCCGATACAATGGTTGGCTTGGCGCAGTTTGGGAACACTTCGGTCATACCCGACAAGAAACGCCCGGCGGGCTTTGCTATAATTGGCATCTCGGGACGATGAAGGCATGTTTCCCTCGTTTATACATTTGTTGAAATGCAGCAGAATACCCGGAATATCCAGTCCGTAAGGGCAGGGCATGCAATATTTGCAATCGTTGCACGGTATGGTCGGGTAACGCAATAATTGTTGTGCCGTCTCTTCCAGAAACTCTTTGTCGGCGTCGCTCAGTGGATCGAGCGGACAAAATGTGCGCAGATTATCTTGCAGGTGTTCCATATAAGTCATGCCGCTCAGTACGGTCAATACCCCGGGAAAAGAGCCAGCAAAACGGAATGCCCATGATGCCACGCTCGATTCCGGTTTCCTCTGTTTCAGTTTGGCGGCTATATGGTCATGTACATTCGACAGGCGGCCGCCTAATAACGGTTCCATGATAATGGCGGGTATTCCCCGTTTCGATAATTCTCCATAGAGATATTCGGCGTTGGTGTTCCGTTCGTTTACTTCTTTGGCATGCTTCCAATCGACATAATTGAGTTGTATCTGTACGAAGTCCCATTTGAATTCATCTTGGCGGGAAAGAAGATAGTCGAATACCTTGATGTCTCCGTGATAAGAAAATCCGAGGTTTCGTATTCGTCCGGCTTGTCGTTCGGCGAGGAGGAAATCGAGGACCCCGTTATCGATGTAACGGGCGTTGAACTCCTGTAATCCGTTCCCCATGCCTACGCCATGCAGCAACAAATAATCTATGTAGTTTACTTGTAGTTCTTTGAACGAATTGTGATACATGGCTATCGAAGCCTCCCGGCTCCAAGTCGAGGGCGCGAAATTCGATAGTTTCGTGGCGATGAAATATTTGTCTCTCGGATAGCGGCTGAGGGCGATTCCGGTAGCCCGCTCCGAGCGGCCTTTGCAATAGGCGGGAGATGTATCGAAATAATTTACTCCGTGGGCAATGGCGACATCGACCAGCTTATTGACAGTTTCTTGGTCTATATCGTCGCTGCTGTCTCTGGCGCTGTTGTTTGAGACGGTCGGCCAGCGCATGCAGCCGTAACCCAGTAGAGATACTCGGTCTTGGGTCGATGGGTTTATCCGGTAGGTCATCTGGTCGGTGGGAATATCGGTTGTCGCCGTGTATGCCGATTCTTGTTTGTTTTTGCAGCCGGGAAGAAGGGTTGCCGATGTGACGGCAGCCGCACCACCCAATACTTTCAGGAAATCCCTTCTGTCTAAATTCTTGTTATGTTCGTTTTTCATTGCTTTTCGTTTTGGAGATTAGATGATACGATGGTGTTCGTGACCTTCTACATAGATAGCGCTGAACGGACGTGCCGGACACAGGTTTTCGCAAGTACCGCAACCGATACAGCGTTCCGTATTGATAACCGGGATCATTATGGTCTTGTCCTGTTCGCTGTTTTCACGACCTCCTCTATGGCGGTGACGGCCGTGGAACGGAACCATTTGTATAGCTCCGACAGGACAATGTCGAGCACAATTCCCGCAATCTACTCCGTCGGTAAACGGGATGCAGTTCTTTTTCACCCATACGGCGTGGCCTATCTGTATGCTCGATTTTTCGGCAACGGTGATGGGGCGTATGGCTCCTGTCGGGCATACCTCCGAACACTTGGTACATTCGGGACGGCAATATCCGCGTTCGTACGACATTTCGGGCTGCATGAAAGTCATCAGATTACCCGATGGCCGCAAGACTTGATTAGGACAAGCCGATATGCACAACTGGCATGCCGTACAATGCTGGGCTATGTTCGATGCGCTTAGCGAACCCGGCGGAGTAATGGGTGTGATTCGGTTGGGAATTTTTTTATCTTCGATGACCGCTAGACCTCCGTCTACTTTTTTCTCCTGAGCTTTCAATAAGGCAGTACCGGCCAACAATCCGGCGAACGAGAGGAACTCTCGTCTGGGATTTTCTTTTTTGTCTTCATGTGCTGGTTCGACAGATGCCGAAGTAGTCTTTTTTCGGGGAAGGTATCGTATAGCTCCCTGTCTGCACTTTTCGATGCAATCCATGCAAGCCACGCAACGGCTGTAATCGATGAGGTGGTTTTTGGCATCGATACACGAGGCTTTGCAGTTGCGGGCACACGATTGGCAACCGTTACATTTTGTCGTGTCGATAACGGGGCGGAAAAGAGAGAATCGGGACAATAGCCCCAGAACAGTACCCACCGGGCAAATCGTGTTGCAATAGGCGCGTCCGTTTTTCCATGCTAATATAAGTAACGAGACGAATGTGACGAGGGCAATGATAAAAGTGGGTATGCTTTTCAGCCACACGTCGGTGGAATAGAACGCGTAACTGTCGATACGCTCGGCAAAGTAAGCGAGTAAATTGTTTCCCCATTGATAGAGCGGAGCGAACAGATTGGATGCGATTCGTCCGTATGCGCTGTATGGAGCGATGAGGGCCGCAATAGCCGTGAATCCGGCAAGCAGGGCGACGATGAACAAGGCCAACATGCTGTAACGCAGCCATGAGATAGCCGGTGAATAACGGAATCGGTTCTTTTTCCGTTTACCCGATATCCACGAAACGATATCTTGGAATACACCGAGCGGACAGATTACCGAGCAGTAGACACGTCCGAACAATAAAGTGAGGATAACGAGGAATGCGACGACTCCTACGTTCAAAGCCAATACGGCCGGGAGGAACTGTATTTTAGCGAGCCACCCGAACCACAGATGCAGAGTCCCCGTGAAATCGAGGAATAATAAGGTGATTAGCGTGAAACAGATAGTCGCTGCGACTATCCTGATTTTTCTTAACATAAAGGTTCGTTTTTAGCTGTTAAATGATATATTGCGATAAATCTGTTGGGCATAGTACAGAAAATCGCTACGAAAATACACAAAGATTTTTTAATTTTTTTTGCTCATAATCAATAAAAAAGAGTTTTTTATATTCTTTTTTTCCTTCTCGATTTTCCATTTGCAATGGAAGAAATAAGACGATATGATTCGAAAAGTAACGGCCTATGGTGTAAATGTCGATTTTATAGGCATTCTTTTTTCCGAGCTTAGATCACCTTCATTTCAGAATACAAAGATAAATGGGAATATTAGTGATATATGTAGATAAATTACGGATAGTTGTACCAATTTTACAGATACATAGCAGCACCTTTCCCTTTGCGAACATACTCCTTTATTGCTAATGCAGAGTCCCCCGTAATACTACGGGACACGGCAAGGAGAGAAGGGATAATACCTTCGATAGCGGGAACAGAGTGATGCATATCCCTCTCCCCCCCTGCCGTGCCCCGCAATGCTGCGGGGTGTTGCGGAGCCAATAGGGGAGGTGTCCGTAGGACGGAGGGGTTGAAAGAAAATTTGGATTGTCATTTTAACCCTTTCCCTCTGCTCACGTTTAGCGCGATAGGGGTGTGTCACGTGGTGAGGAAATATAGGGGTGATAATAGGGGTGATAAGTGTTTGAGTTTGGGTTACAGGCTGCTGGCGAATATCCCGACAGTAGCTATTGATTCCAATTCCAACAAATACTTTTTGGCTGCCAGTCCGCCTCCATAACCGGTGAGAGACCGGTCGCTACCGATCACTCTATGGCAGGGAACGAAAATGGAGATGGCGTTTGCTCCGTTGGCATTCGCTACGGCGCGAACGGCGTTCGGTATGTCCAGTCGTTTAGTCATTTCACCATAAGAAAGAGTTTGTCCATAAGGGATTTCCAATAATTTGTGCCATACTTTTTTCTGGAAATCCGTACCAGTGAATAGTATGGGAATATCGAACGTTGTCCGCTCTCTTTTGAAATACTCGTCTAATTGTCGGGCGGCTTCTTGAATGATATCCGATTTCCCTTCTTTATAGTCCGCATTCAACAGGTTTTGTAATCTTTTGTCCACTCTGCCCTGATGTTTTTCTATCACCCAGTTGCAAAGGCAAAGTCGGTCTTCGTATGAACCGAGTATTAAATCCCCGCAAGGAGAGGGATAGTGTTGTGTTAGAATCACATGTTTTGTATTCATGATCGTTTCTTTTTAGAAGCTGTTTAAAATTTATTCCGAGACAGATTGAGACCTATGTTGAAGCAGATTGGAGTCCGAGATATGCAGTCAATAGCGGGCCATTGACAAAAATCAAGGGATTCTAGATGCGAGACTGGGGCTCAATATGGCCGGAACATACCCGCTTGCAATGATAATATGATTTCTCAATAAATTTAAAACAGCTTCTTAGTCGTTGCGTAATCTTTCATTCCTTCGATGGCTCCACCGGCTACCGCCCACAGGTATAGACTGGCCACACTGCTGTAAGGCGAATAACGTCGGCGATATTTTTCAAACAGTTTACGGGTTATGTCGCGATGGTGATATACCATTCGCAGTCCTCTTTGAATGGCGAGGTCGCTATAACTTAGAATATCTGGACGTTGCATGGAAAATAACATGAGCATTTCGGCACTCCATATGCCTATCCCGTCGAGTTTTGACAAGCATTCGATGACCTCTTCGTCGGTCTTGTCGTAAAGCCCGTGAATGTCGAACTCTCCGTTCAATATCTTTGTGGCTGCGCGTTTAATGTAGGTCACTTTTTTGAATGAGATGCCAAAGCGTTGCAATTCTTCATCGGTCAGGCTTATGACTCTTTGTGGTGTAATTTCTCCTAATGAAGATTGTATTCGCTGCCAGATGGTCTCATGAGCCTTTGTTGAAATTTGCTGCCCTACGATGGAATGTACCAATGCTGCAAAAAGGTTCGGAATGACTCTCCTTTTTACCCAGCCTACCTTGTCTATGATTTCAAACAGGCGTTTGTCCCTCTGTTTCAAGTAAGTGAGTTCTTTTTCTCCGTATTGAAAATATTCTGTCATATCTGTTATTTTGTTGTCAAATAACGGTTGGAGTCTTCGGGGGCCTCTTGGCGGTCGTCTTTTGTATATTGGCGAATGACTTCGGCTACGGAAATTTTGTATTTTTCGAATAGCGAGTCGTGCCCTTTCTTTTGGCAGTTACGATGGTTCATCTTATTACGCCAATTGGAGGCTGCTTCTTCGTTTTCCCAAAAAGAGAGGCTGAGTAGTTTTCCCTCTTCGTTCAGACTTAGAAATCGTTCTACGCTGATGAATCCGGGCATATTTGTCAATTCGGATTTTAACATAGCTCCGAGTTGCAAGTAGGTTTCCTTATATTCTTTTTTAGGTGTTACTTCGAACAGTACAGCGACTTTCGAAGAGGTTGTTAGGGGCGCATTTTCTTTTGCTTTCATCTTGTTATCGATTTGAGGGTTTTATGTTAGGTAAAAATCCGGCGATGATACCCAATAGAGGCAGCAGTGTACTGACTTTGAAAATAAATTCTATACTCGTTTCATCGGCAAGCCAGCCGAAGAATGCGGAACCGATTCCTCCGAGTCCGAACATAAGTCCGAAGAAAATACCTGAGATCATTCCTACTTTATCCGGCTTTAAATCGGTAGCATAAACCAGTATGGCAGAAAAGGCCGATGCGATGATGAAACCGATGATAATGGCTATGACGAGCGTCCAAAACAGATTGAGGTACGGCAGTACGAGTGTGAAGGGGGCTGCACCGAGGATAGAAAAGAGAATGACGTATTTTCGTCCGTACCGGTCGCCGAGGAACCCTCCGAGCAAAGTCCCTATGGCCAGTGCCGCGAGAAAAGCGAATAGGCAAAGTTGCGATTGTTGTACCGTAATGCCGAATTTTTCGATTAAAAAGAAGGTGAAATAACTCGTCATGCATGAGATAAAAAAGTATTTCGAGAATAGCATGATTACCAGAATAATCAGAGCATTGCGGATTGCTTTCTTACTCAAATTACAACTTGTCGTTTGTTGAGCTCGATGCGACATTCCGGTTTGGGAAAGCGTCAGCTTGTACCAATATCCTACCCGCACCAGTATGGCAGAGGCGAGCAATGCTGCGATTGAAAACCACCCGACGGCATGTTGCCCGTAAGGAATAATAATCAATGCGGCGAGTAATGGCCCGATGGCGCTTCCTCCGTTTCCGCCGACTTGAAAAATAGACTGGGCCAGACTTTTCCTGCCCCCCGAGGCTATTTGTGCCACTCGGGATGCTTCGGGGTGGAATACCGAAGAACCGCAACCGATAATCGCAACAGCGAGGAGAATCAAGAAAAAGTTCGAGGCGAAAGCGAGCAGCAATAACCCCGTTAGGGTAAAACACATGCCTGCGGATAATGAATAGGGCTGAGGTCGGCGGTCGGCATATTGTCCTACAAAAGGTTGAAAAACGGAAGAGGTCAGTTGGAATACCAGTGTGATGATGCCTATTTGTGCGAATGTAAATCCGAAATTATCTTTCAAGACAGGATACATGGCGGGGATAACCGATTGGATCATATCGTTCAATAGGTGGCAAAAACCCATGGCGAACAATATCGTATAGGCTGTACCTTTTTGGACATGGGGATGCCCTTTGAGTTTAATTAAAATGCTCTTCATCGGATTCCTTTTCTATGTTTACGTCCTTCCATAATAGTTTGGCCGCTCGCATGGCCGACTCTATATTTCCTGTTTCGATGTGGTGCAACAGCCGTTCATGTAGCGGTTGCGATTTCATAAGATAAGTGGTGTCCTCATAAATATAGTCGTATCCGGAGGTAAGGTGAACCGTCATGCTATGGTAAAGCTCGGACAATATCTCGTTATGCGTAGCCCGGGCTATCGAGTTATGAAAATTTATGTCGGCGGCGATACACCGTCCGACAGCGCCCGATTTTGCGGCTTCTCCTCTTTCTTGGATATGTCGTTTCATATTTTCCAGATCGGTCTTTGTTCTCCTTTGTGCGGCCAGTCGGGCAATGGGTGCCTCGATGATGTCCCGTACCTCCCGCAGTTCCTGTATGTCTGCTCGTTTCAATCGTTGGTGGAATGGTTCATTGGTTTCCGTAACGCTTTCCACGAAAGTACCCCGTCCCTGTTGTACACTCAGGTATCCCATGTTTACAAGCATTTTGATGGCTTCTCGTACAGTGGAGCGACCTACGCCGAACAGCTTCATTAACTCAGGTTCGGTAGGTAGCTTTTCTCCTTTGGTCAATTTCCCGTCGTTTATTTGTTCCCTGATTAGGGAGGAGACTTCCTCCGCGAGCGACTTCTTTTGAAGGGTTGTATTTATATCCATAATAAGTCTTATGATAATATCATCTGATGAATTTTTTGCGTTGGTAAACGTACTTATTTTTTAGAAGACAAGAAAATAAAAAGTAAAATTTAACTCGGTTTTTTGATGTGTTGATTCGCAAAATACTCCTTTTTGCGAGGAAAAAAAATAACATTGATAACTCTTTAACTGTCGTTTCCCGTAGCATTGCGGGAGGTGGTGGAATAGATATGGAAAAGGTCGTAGGGTGGAGGTATTGATGTCGTTTAAAGTCAAGAGAAATATCATATACGTGTCGTTAGCGGTGGTATGGTTTGGGAAAGAGACTGTTTATCCTATACACTATTCGGCAGGATTTGTCGTTTAATATATGTATAATAGCAAAACGAGTATCATGGAAAAACGTCAGGAGGAGAGTTTGATATGGCTCGATTGGGCCAAGGAATTACAGTTTATTGCACAAGCGGGTTTGACCTATTCGAAAGATCCGTTCGATTTGGAGCGGTTTCAACGAATACGCGAAATTTCGGCGGAGATAGTGAGTCGGCAGACCGGATTGTCTTTTGAACGAGTGACGGATCTTTTTTGTGGCGAGACCGGATTCCAGACTCCCAAACTCGATACGAGGGCTGCTATTTTTCAAGACGGAAAAATCCTGTTGGTCGAGGAGAGGGACGGTACGTGGTCGTTGCCCGGAGGGTGGGTCGATGTGAACCAAACCGTCAAAACCAATACCGAAAAAGAGGTGCTCGAAGAAGCCGGGCTCGAAGTCGAGGCTGTCCGTCTGCTTGCTTTGCAAGATCGCAATCTCCATAACCGGCCGCCCTATGCCTATAACGTATGTAAAGCCTTTGTCTTGTGCGAAATCAAAGGCGGCTCGTTCCGTCCCAATATAGAAACACAGGGTAGTGCCTATTTCGCTTTGGACGAACTGCCGCCACTCTCTGAGGACAAAGTTACTCGCGAGCAAATCGTCCTCTGCTTCGAAGCCGTGCAAACTGACGATTGGGTAGTCCCTTTTGACTGATTTGAATAACGATTGGAATCCGTTTCCCGAAACTTCGTTTTTAGATGTCTTTCCCTTTTCCCGCTTTTTATCGGATAGGCCTCAGAGAGAATTAAGATTGGATCGTTTTCTTCAAATCTTATTTCTTTGTAATGTATTATAAAGCGTCGATAATACGAATCGCATTCAACGCATTTGGAAATCCTATGTAGGGAAGGCATTGTATCATCGCTGCGATTTGGGTGGCTTTGTCGTTTCCAGCCTTGATATTGCCCTTGCTGTGCGAATGTATTTGAGATTCGGCTCCGATAGCTGCTAATACACAAAGAGAAAGTAGCTCCCTTGTTTTGAGGTCGAGTCCAGAACGGGTATAGAAATCACCGAAACCTACTTCGGTGAGAAACCGAGGGAGACTTTCATTCATTTCGTCGGGTAAGTTACTAAATGTTCGGGCTATTTCGTCGCCGTATAGAGGGTATTGTATCTCTTTCCCTTTTTCGTATCGGTTGTCTTCATTCACCGTTCCTTGTGCTTCCAAAGGTAAAGGGATTCCTTTTTCTTGAAAGACTTCATTAATTGTCGAAATGGCATTCAATGTTTTGGGGAATCCGATAAATGGGGCGCATTGATAGATGGCTTCGCGCAATTCTATCGGAGATACTCCTACGTTGAGTGCCGCTGCTGCATGAGATTTCAACTGGGGGAGTGTTTGCATGGAGGCTAAGGTGACACACGTAATCATCTCGCGGGTTTTGTGGTCGAGAGAACCGGTTTCGAATACTTCACCGAAAATGAATTTTTGAAGTATATCCATCAACTCGGGGTCGCTTCCTTTCCCTGTGAGAGCTTCACCACCGAACAATCGGGTATAATTTTGTTTACATGTTTCTATTCTGTCCATCGTCGTATCTTTTTTATCGTTTTCAGCTTCGGCGCCAAATGCTAAGCTTAAAGATATTCCTATTATCAAAACTATTTTTTTGTTTCATAACATAATCATTTAAGGAGTTTTAGGGTTTGCAGCCATTTAACTACGTCTTGACGATTGTCGTTTACATAACTGTCTCTGATTGCCAAACCTTCTGAGAAAGATGCATCGGGGCATAATTTCTTCATGTCGGAAATAGAATGCCCGAATCGGCCTCCTCCATGAGTCATGAAAGGGACGATGGTTTTTCCCGAGAAATCGTGTCTTTCCAAGAATGTAGCCACCGGTGGCGCTATGGTGCTCCACCAGTTGGGCGAGCCGATGAATATTATGTCGTATTTATCGAAATCTTGTACATCGTTTTTCAGCGCAGGGCGATGGGTGGTGTTTATCTCTTTTTTATCTTGTTCCACGACTGAATGGTAGTCGGTGGGATAGGCTTCTTTCAAAACGGGTTTCCCTTCTATCTCTCCGACTTTCCATACCCCGGTTCCATAGATAATCCCTTTTTCACGAGCTCCTTCGAGACAGTCGAGAAATCCTCGGAATCCGTCAATCGTGCGTTCCATAGCCGGGATACTCGGCTCGGCGGCCGTTACGATAAAATAAAAATTTTTGTTTGTGATTTCTGTGTAACGGGCGCAACAACGGTCGATGAGGGTTTTCATCTGTGCACTCGTCGTATAGAAATAGACGGGCGTTGCCATGACCATGACATCGGCGGCAATCATTTTTTCGAGCACTTCGGCGGCATCGTCTTTTTGCGGACAAGGCTTGCCGTACATGCTACATATACCGCAGCCTGTGCAGTAGTTTATGTGTTTGTCTTTTAGAAATATTTTTTCGACCGTGTGCCCGGCATCTTTACAGCCTTGTAGGAAAGGATCGCATAGGCGGTCGGAGTTGCCGCCTCGCCGCGGGCTTGAAGAAAGTATCAGTACATTTTTGTTCATGTTTCTTTACCATTAGATTCGTGAGACAAAATTAGAAGGGGAATCGTAAGGGCTTTGTATATAGATTACAGATAGATATGCCATTTTTACGGATTCGGAAGTTGAGGTATGAGACCTATTTGGAAAAGTATTAACTTTGTTTTCGTAAAACAGAGAATGACTGCGTTTCGTATGACTAAATATTTTTGAGAGTGTATTCTTTTTTTTGTGGAATTTTGAAAGACAAACGATTATGAACGAGATTTTGAAACTTGACAATATATTCCAATATAACGATATGATGGGACAAGAAACCTTGCACCCGTTAGTCAGCGTTGTCGATTTTTCGAAATGCAAGCCTATGCTGCATTCTCTTCAACGGTTTGGTTTTTATGCCGTTTTTTTTGAAAGATGTGAAATGCGGGGATATTCGTTATGGTCGGAATTATTATGATTATCAAGAAGGAACGCTTGTTTTTCTGGCTCCGGGACAAGTCGTAGGGATTGTCAATAATGGAGAATATTTCCAGCCTAAGGGCTGGGCTCTTTTGTTCCACCCTGATTTGATACGGGGTACTTCGCTTGTACGCGAGATGAAGAACTATACTTTCTTTTCTTATGAATCGAATGAGGCGCTTCATTTGTCGGAACAGGAACGAAAAGTAATTCTCGATTGTTTTCATAATATAGAGTCGGAATTGCAACATGCTATCGATAAGCATAGCAAGACATTGATTGTAAATAATATAGAATTGTTCTTGAATTATTGCGTTCGGTTTTATGACCGGCAATTTATTACTCGCAGCCATGTGAATAAAGATATTTTGACTCGCTTCGAGAATTTGTTGAACGATTATTTTCAATCGGAGAAACCTCAAATCATAGGGCTTCCGTCGGTTCAATATTGTGCCGATTCCTTGCATTTGTCGCCTAATTATTTTGGTGACTTGATTAAAAAAGAGACCGGAAATTCTGCACAGGAGTATATACAAGCTAAGTTGATCGGAGTAGCGAAAGACCGTATTTTCGATACCAGCCTTTCGGTCAGTGAAATTGCTTATAGCTTGGGTTTCAAGTATCCACAACATTTCAGTCGTTTATTCAAGCAGAAAGTGGGTGTTACCCCTAATGAGTATCGCATGCGGAATTGATTTCCGGGATACTTTTTTATTGAAATTCGGTTGGAGGTTTTGAGATATTGATTTTGAGAATGGTTCGAAACAATTTGGACCTGTTTCTGAGCGAGGTCTTATTTACGTTTCTTTTTCCTTTTGCCTTTGGGATTGCCGGGCGTTGTTGCCTTTATCATTTTAGGTAATTGATTTTTTACCGGTCGAACGAGGGGGATTTGATGGGGCGATGTTTCTTTGACAATTGCCAGAGGATTAACTATCGTTAGATTACAAGGGTCTTGTTTTGGGTCGTTGTCAGGTATGGAATCTATGTTTTCGTTATCGCTACGTGCCGATTGCTGTGTTGCCGAAGAGGCTTGTGTCGTATCGTTATGTTTCTTTTTGGAATCATATTTACGGGCGTAACGTTCGAGCGTGTTGATACAGCTCATCAGGGCTTTTACCTCTTGGGTTTGCAAAAGGGGATCGAGTTCGAGGAGTTGTGTGTAATACTGTAACAACACTTGATTACGCAGCAGTTCTATTTGCATTCGGCTTGCCGATAGTTCTTGTTCAAATTGTTTTTCGAGATTTTCCATACCTTTGTTTTTGGAGCAAAAGTATGTGACGGTATGCACGATTTTATGGCATGATTGAACAAAGTTTGAAAAGAGCTCTTGTTTGTCAATTCTTTTCGACAGAGAGAAGAATGTATCAGGAGGTACTTGATATAGGTGGAATTGATGGGACTTAACCCCTCCGTCCTGCGGACACCTCCCCTATATTTTGCATAACAAAACACCCCGTAAGGCTACGGGACACGGCAGGGGAGGAGGTTAAAAAAGCACGCCGATAGTGTCATACTAATCTTTCGCTGTTCTAAGAGTTAGACAAGGAGTATTGCGGCTCTCTTTTGTCGTGTGATTTTTGCCGGTAAGATAAAAAGTATTCAATCTTCTCCCCTGTGTCGCAAAGCAATATTTGATTGTATATATTAATCCCCTCGCCCTACGGGCACTCCCCCTATATTTTGCTGCGCAAAACACAGGGGGAGAGGTTGAGACGTATTCCCTTTTCGTTTCTGTTCCGATTTTATATGTGAAACCCCGTAAGGCTACGGGACACGGCAGGGGAGGAGGACAAACACGAACAATCCCCGTTAATTATCGACTGAGCCGTTTTGGCGGGGTGGACATTTTTTGGTGTTCAAAATAAAAAAGGCTGTAAATCGCAAGATTAACAGCCTTATGCAGTACCCGAAGGGGG
>NZ_JAIJHU010000039.1:0-34193 GCF_022723415.1 Barnesiella sp.
ATCCGTACGTGTGTGGCTCATGTTTTCTCTTCGTACGGGTGAATTGGTAACTGCTGAGTTAATGTTTCTAAAAGAGGTATTAGAGGTTGTCGACAGTTTCCCCGCACGGGAGATTATTGCGATGTGCATGAACTCCGATTGGAGTGGAAGTACATATATAATGGAGCATGAGCCGGATAAATATGATAATATGTACACCGGCTATCTTTTTTCACCCTATTAGTGTCATGGATTTCAAAAAAATATTTTCGGTCGTCGTCTGTGCTGTGGGAATTTTTTTCTCCATGACAGCCGAGAGCAAAGACGGATGCTTGAACAGTTACGTATCGGCGGACAGTTTGCTCTTGTATGAATATTACGAATCTCATATTTGGGTTAGTCCATTGAACTATCCCAGGGTATTCTCTGAGCAGAGAGCCGTTGCGCCGGACTGGTTTCATTATCGGGACAGGGTGATAGAGCTTCGTGTTCTTGCGCTGAGGAAGCGAATCTGGGACGAGTATTTGCGAGATTTCCCTTTGGAGAGGCTATCCGTACGTGTGTGGCTCATGTTTTCTCTTCGTACGGGTGAGTTGGAAACTGTGGAGCTAATGTTTCGAAGAGATGTATTAGAGGATACCGACAGTTTCCCCATTCGGGAGATTATTGCGATGTGCATGAACTCCGATTGGAGTGGAAGTACATATATAATGGAGCATAAACCGGATAAATATGATAACATGTACACCGGATATATTTTCCCGTTATATTAGTGTCATGGATTTCAAAAAGATATTTTCGGTCGTCGTCTGTGCTGTGGGGATTTTTTTCTCCACGGCAGCCGGGAGCAAAGACGAGTGCTTGAACAGTTACGTATCGGCAGACAGTTTGCTTCTGTACGAATATTCCAAAACGCATATTATGGCTCGGCCATTGAACTATCCCCGGGTATATTCAGAGCAGAAAGCTGTTGCGCCGGACTGGTTTCATTATCGGGATAGGGTGATAGAGCCCCGTGTCTTTGCGCTGAGGAAGCAGATTAGGGAGGAGTATTTGCGAGATTATCCTTTGGAGAGAGGATCCGTACGTGTGTGGCTCGTTTTTTCTCTTCGTACGGGTGAGTTGGAAACTGTGGAGGTAATGTTTAGAAAGGGGATATTAGAAGATGTCGACAGTTTCCCCGCACGGGAGATTATTGCGATGTGCATGAATTCCGATTGGAGTGGAAGCACGTATATAATGGAGCATGAACCGGATAAATATGATAGCATGTACACGGAGTATTTTTTTTCGCTATATTATTAGCGTGAAGAATAGGAGTAAGTCTCGTAATTGCATAAAAAATTGAAGGACGAGTGTGAATAGGTTTTGTGAAAATGTTTTATCTTCACCACCAAATAATGAATTATGGCATCTTATTCCAGAAAATCGACCCGTAATAAAGCTCTTTGGGGATATCTGTTGCTTATTGCCGTTTTGTTGTCATCTTCGTGGTTTGTGTATCATGAGATAAATTTGTTGGTATCGATAAAAGCGGTCGAGGCAGATATGAGGCTGAAACGTCAGGAGATGTCTTCCGCTTTATCGTCTCTGTATAGAGCGGAGACGGTGGGACAATCGCTCGTTTGGGGACAGTTTTCGGATTATCCGGTATATAGGAGAGTGACGAATGATGCCGTAACATGTGTGGATTCGTTACGTCGTATTACATCGGACTCTGTCCAGCTGTCCCGAATCGATAGTATTATCGGTCTGCTGAATCGGAAAAATGCGGTTATACGGCGATTGATGGGAACCACGATCGATGTGGCCGAGGAGCAAAACCGGAAAATAGAGGATATGATGAAACAGCAAGATTCGTTGATCCTTATTCAGAATCGTCAGCAAAGATTGGTTCGACAGAGCGATTCGCTGATAGAGAAACGCCGCCGTAAAAATGTGTTCGGACGAATAGCCGATGCTATTTCGGGGAAAGCACCTACTCGGTTAGATAGCATTCGGATAGAATCGAAACGTATAGGAGCGTTGAGCGATTCGTTGGCTGCCGATTTGAAAGCGATGGAAAGCGGTTATAACGAGATCCGGGAGTTGTCTCAACAGGCTCTCGAACGGGAGCGGTGGCGATTGAGAAACGATAATCAACGGTTGAACGGTCAGATCAATCGTCTGATGAATAGCTTTGAACGAGAGCAACTTATTGTATCGGAGAAGATACAAGAACGAAATGAACAGATTCGTCAGGAGTCTATGAGAGCTTTGGTCGCTGTGGCTTCCGGTGCTATTTTATTGGCGGTTATTTTTGGGGTATTGGTTTGGAAAGGTTGGTTAAGGGACGATCGTTTCCGTAGGGCATTGGAAGAAGCTCGGAGACGAGCCGAAGATTTATTGGAGGCCCGGGAAAAGTTGATGTTGACTATAACGCACGATTTTAAGGCTCCGCTCGGTTCTATTATCGGATATGTGGAATTGATGATGAGGCTGGATAATACCGAACGGCAAAAGTTCTATTTGCAAAACATGAAGGCATCGTCGGATCATTTGCTTTCGCTGGTAAGCGATTTGCTCGATTTTCACCGTTTGGAATCTCATAAATTGGATATAAATCGTATTGCTTTCAGCCCCAAAGTATTATTCGATAAAATAGTATCTGCTATGCAACCTGTGGCGGATAAGAAACAACTGAATCTGATATTGAAAGTTGAGAAATCGGCCGATGCCAATTTTTCGGGCGATCCGTTAAGGATTAAGCAAATTGTCGATAATTTGTTGTCCAATGCTTTGAAGTTTACAGCCCGGGGTACGGTGACGATTCATGTGTTTGTGCGTGTCCGATATCTTGTTTTTTCGGTTAGCGATACGGGACGGGGAATAGCCCGAGATGATTTGGAACATATATTTCAGGCTTTTACACGGCTTTCTTCGGCACAGGGAGTCGAGGGGTTTGGATTGGGGTTGGCTATTACTCGACAGCTCGTCGATTTGATGGGCGGGCGTATAGATGTCCGCAGTGTGGAGGGTGTTGGCAGTACGTTTACCGTGGAAATTCCATTGGAAGAAGTCTCGGAGAAGACCGGTGATACGAAGGCTTTTTCGGGGAAACGTTGCCTATTGCTCGATGACGATAAATTACAATTGACACTTTTTGAGAATCAGTTGAAACAATTGGGTATAGAATCGGTTGCCTGCATGAAGGCCGAGGAGATTTTGGGTTATCTGGAACATGAGCATTTCGATGCTTTGTTTACCGATATGCAGATGCCGGAAATGGACGGAGTGAGTTTTTTGAAATTTTTGAGGGAGTCTCATATCGCTCTGGCGAGAAAGCTTCCGGTTGTAATGGTTACGGCGAGGAGCGATGCAGACCAATTCCTTTCGGAAGGTTTTTCGGGAATTTTACACAAGCCTTTTTCGTTGGCGCAATTATCTTTTTGTTTATCGGGGATTTGGAATGAAGAGGCAACTCCCCGTGAGATAGAAGATGAGGGTGAAAGAGGAGAGGCTCCGTATGATTTTGCGGCTCTTACGGCTTTTGCCGAAGATGATGCGAAGGCTCGCCGGAAAATATTGGAGACATTCTTTCAGGAGATAAATAGCCAGATAGAGGAGTTGAAAGGGGCCGCGGCTCGTCGCGATGGGATTGTGGTATCACGTATTGCTCATAAGTGGCAACCGATTTTCGCCATGTTGAAAATTTCGGATATGTTGCCGGTGTTGTCTCGATTGGAAGAGGAAGGTGCGCATAAGTGGACCGATGAGCTGTCTCGAAATCTTGATAAGTTGTTGGTCTATGCTGAGAAAATACGTACAGGCCTTAAATTGGTATTGGCAAAGGAGGAATAATTATGAAGCATATTCTCATTGTAGAAGACGATACGACATTTGCTGTTATGTTGCAGACGTGGCTTTCCAAGAAAAAATTTTCGGTAGCATCTGTTTCGGGAATTGCAGCAGCGAAAAAAACTCTTATTGAAAGTTCGGTCGATTTGGTGCTTTGCGACTTACGTTTGCCTGATGGAGACGGCATCGATTTGTTGGAATGGGTGAGCAATCGGAATGTAAATGTTCCTTTGATCGTAATGACGAGCTACGCGGCTATCCCGTCGGCTGTTCAGGCGATGAAACTCGGTGCGAGAGATTATATATCTAAGCCGGTGAATCCGGAAGATTTATTGCAAAAGATTAACGAGGTTTTTAATGCGGGTGTCAAGACTGGGAAACAGATTCCTGTGTCTGAATCTGTACCGGAGGAAACAAATTATTTAGAGGGGCAGAGTGAAGCTGCCCGTCAATTGTATACTTATGTGAAGTTAGTGGCTCCGACCTCTATGTCTGTGCTGATCAATGGGGCCAGTGGGACAGGAAAGGAATATGTGGCTAAACGGATACATCAATTAAGTAAACGTTCGGAGAAACCGTTTGTCGCCATCGATTGTGGAGCCATTCCGAAAGAATTGGCTGCTTCTGAATTTTTCGGGCATAAGAAAGGTTCGTTTACGGGAGCGATTGAGGATAAAGTCGGTGCTTTTATAGAAGCAGATGGTGGAACGATCTTTCTTGATGAAATAGGAAATCTGAGTTACGATGTTCAGGTACAGTTGCTACGTGTGTTGCAAGAACGCAGAGTGAAGCCCATCGGGACTACAACGGAAGTAAAAGTCGATGTGAGGTTGATTGCTGCGACAAATGAAGACTTGAAGGCGGCTATAAAATCAGGTGCATTTAGGGAAGATTTGTATCATCGAATCAATGAATTTACGATCTATATGCCGCATTTGTGCGAACGAGGTGAGGATATACCGTTGTTTGCTAATTTCTTTTTGGATCAAGCCAATCGAGAACTCGAAAAGCCTGTTCCCGGATTTTTGCCGGAAGCGATGGAACGGATTTCTCAATATACTTGGCCGGGAAATTTAAGAGAAATGCGTAATACTGTTATGAGGGCGGCTTTACTTGCTCAGGGGAATCCCATACGTGTGGAACATTTGGGCATAGACATGAATATAGACAAGCCGATAAATATTTTACACGATCCGGATAGTGAGCGGACTAAGATTGTATCGGCATTACAGAAATGTTCGGGTAATAAAAGTAAAGCGGCTGCAATGTTAGGCATAGATAGAAAGACATTGTATAACAAGTTGAAATTGTATCAAATCGAGTAACTTATATATTTGTAGAATATAGGATACGGTTCGTCATAGTCAAGTCGGAAATCTTATTTCCGCTTGCCTTTGCACTTATCTCTCACTGTATTTGAGGATAAAAGGGTGTGGAATTTTTCCACACCCTTTTTCTTTTTATTCTACAAATTTCCACATAAGATTTTTGTATTCTATTTATTTAATTTATTTATAATCAGTTGTTTGTGTATTCTTTGGAAGTGTTGGCATAACGATTGTTGTTTTATAGTCGAAGAATGGAATATAGAATGTATAACTAAAAAAGTTAGAATTATGAAAAAGTTAATGTTATCAGTAGCTGTGTTTATGATGGGAGTATCTACTCTTGGTTTGTATGCACAAGATTCCAATGTAGAGCCTGTAAAGAAAGATAGTGTCCCAACCGAAGAACCTAAGAAAGAGGAGCCTAAATCAGAGGCAGCTTGGGTTTGTATGAGCGAAGAACCTGCTAAGACAGACAGTGTGCCGTCTCAGGAACCCAAGAAAGAAGAACCCAAGACTTCATCGGTTTATATGAATGAAGAACCGGCTAAAACCGATAGTGTGCCTTCGCAGGAGCCTAAAAAAGAAGACGTTCAAAAGATATTTTCTATCAGATAACTTTTGTGAAAGATATTTTATAGGCTAACCCTAAAAAACGTTCTTATTTTTTATCTGTTTTAGTGAAGATGATGATGGTCCCGATATCTCCTATAAGGAGGTATCGGGATTTAATTTTCTAATATTTAGTTAGATAGATAGAATGTCGTGAATATATAATATGATTAGTAATAATAACTAAATAAATAATTCTAAATAATCCATGCATTTTACATATATTTGTACAATAGAATTTGTATTTTATAACTCTGTTTAAGAGGAAGAAGTGCAAAAGTTCGAGGGAGAGGCTGATTTTATCGAGGATAACGTATTGTTGTCTGGAAGCTTAGGCTTTGCCTAAACTAAAATAGCAATGGTGGAAAACGACAGTATCGGGTGGTATGTAGCGAAAACGTATCGGCAGGAACGTAAGATCAAAGACCTTCTTGCCCGTATGGGTATAGAGCATTTTGTACCTTTCCATCAAGTCGTAAAGGAGATTAACGGGAAGCGAAAAAAAGTAGAAGAGCCTTTTGTGAACGGGTTGATATTTGTTCGAGGAAATAAAAAAAGTTGCATTGAGTTGATTAACGAATATGGGTATCCTATGAGATATTTGCGGGATTTTTCCACTCGTTCGCTTTTACGTGTACCCGATAAGCAAATGGAGGATTTTATCTATTTGGTAGACCGTCATGAAAATGAGATAGAATTGTTTCCCCATGATTTAAAACGAGGAGATCGGGTACGTGTGGTCGCAGGGACTTTTGCCGGAATCGAAGGGGAGTTAATCCGCATTGCAGGCCATCGTCGAGTGGTGGTTCGTCTCGAAAATTTATTTTCAATCGCTACGGTTTTTATACCGGGGGGATATTTGGAAAAGATATGCGACCGGTGATTAAATATATTTCATTTTATGATTTTGCCGATTCTGGGATAGCGCGGAATTATAGCGTTGCTGCGGCTAATAAAATGGATTATATCATTGAATCTCTTGTAAGAATCGGATATGACGTAGAGGTAGTTTCGGCATCGGCATGTATAGAAAGCGGGACGTTTCGATGGTATAAGTCTCGGGTTGAAGAGAGACAGCCTCATGTGAAAACGAGATTTTTCTCGTCGTTTCGTTGTCGATCTAAAATATTAGTCTTGTTGCGACTTATTTGGGGGGTATTGCAATTATTGAGTTATCTTCTTTTTTGTGTTAAAAAAGGAGAGTCTATATGGGTATACCATTCTTTGTATTATTACAATGTGATTTTGCTGGCAAAAAAAATAAAGAAATTCAAACTGATTCTCGAAGTAGAAGAGATTTATCAAGATGTTTCTCCTGTTCCTCGGTATATGGAACGTTGGGAATGCAAGATGATAGACGTTGCGGATAAGTTTGTGTTTTCGACCGATCTTCTGAATGATAAAGTAAATAGGCAAAAGAAGCCTCATTTAGTTATTTATGGGACTTATCGGTGTGTGCCTGTGATGAGCGAACGGCACGGAGACAATAAGGTGCATGTTGTCTATTCTGGTACACTTGATCCCAATAAAGGCGGAGCTATGGCGGCTGCGGGTGTGGCGGCGTCCTTGCCGTCTACATATAGAGTTCATATACTTGGATTCGGGAATCCGGGAGAGATACAGGCGATTAAAGAGCTGTGTGAAGAGATGTCGGGCAAAGGCGGTGCGGTAGTCTCCTATGATGGGGTACTGAAAGGGAGTGCATATATAGATTTTTTACAGACGTGTCAGATTGGCCTGAGCACGCAGAATCCTGATGCGGCGTTTAATAATACCTCGTTTCCGTCGAAAATATTATCTTATATGTCGAATGGTTTGCAAGTCGTTTCTGCCGATATAGAAGCGGTACGGCGAGCTTATGGAATTTCGGGTTATATTTATTATTATCAGAAACAAGAACCCAGCGATATAGCAAATGCCATATTGAATGTGGATTTGGATAATCCTTTTGACACGCGGGCGGTGGTACAGTCTTTGGATAATAGGTTTGTAGAACAATTGAGTTTGTTTCTCCGTGATAGAGTTTAGTGATATAAAAGGGAAATACATAGGTAATAAAAACCTAATTAACAATGTACTGGGCTCTTTCCTTGTTCGAGGGTTCGGCTTTTTGGTTTCTTTTGCCTTGTTTCCTCTTTATCTGAACTATTTCGATGACAATACCGTATTAGGGTGCTGGTTCACGATGTGCTCTGTTTTATCATGGATACAAGTCTTTGATTTGGGAATAGGCAATGGCTTGCGGAATCATTTGACGGCCGATTTGAGTTTGAAAAACTATGAAAGTGCCCGGCAATATATATCATCTTCTTACATTTTGATGGGAGGTGTCACTGTATTTATTTCGTTTTTAGCATTTATAATAAGCCGATATATAGATTGGAATTCGGTTTTCAATATTTCGGAACAAAGCATATCGCCAGAGAGTTTGCGTAAAGGGGTTGTTATCGCTTTATGTGGCGTATTGTGTTTTTTCTTTCTGAAATTGATTATCTCTATTTTGTATGCTTTGCAGAAATCGGCGTTACCTAATTTCTTGAATCTGCTTTCTACCGTTTTATTATTGATTTTTCTGTGGGTATATGATCCAACCGGAGATGTCGAACGAGATTTTGTAACGATTTCTTGGGTGCAGGCTGTTACAGGGTGTTTGCCGTTATTGGTAGCGACAATAATTGTTTTTGCAAAAGACCTGAAAGAATGTTTGCCGTCGTTCAAGTACTTTCGGTGGGATAAAGCCACTGGTGTTTTGTCGTTGGGAATTTTGTTCCTTGTTTTGCAGTTGTTATACATGATAATTACTGTAACCAACGAGTTTTTTATATCCTACTTTTTCGATCCGTCTTTCGTTGTAGAATACCAGATATATATAAAGATCTTTTCAATCGCCGGTACATTTGTGTCTTTGGCTCTGATTCCGGTATGGTCGGCTGTGACGAAAGCATTTGTAGAAAAACGTTACGATTGGATAATCAAGTTGGTCCGTTTTCTGTATTTTGTCGCTGGTATTGCTGTATTGTTTCAATTGGCTATCATTCCATTTCTTGACCCGATATTGGAATTTTGGTTAGGCGAAAAGGCTATCGAGGTGAATTTGTCCGCTGCATTGCTGTTTGCCCTATTGGGGTGTGTGATGATTTGGGTATCGGTTTTGACGAGTGTCGTTAATGGTTTAGGCACGCTTAAATGCCAGTTGTATGGTTTTTTATGGGCTGTACTCTTCAAAGTCGTAGCTATCGTTTTATTTTCTTCGTGGATTCCGTGGACGATTGTAATCACAGCTACGATTGTAGGTTTATTGCCCTACTGTGTCTGGCAACCTGTGGTGATGAACAGGCAGTTGAAAATGTTGAATAAAGAGGCTTTTCAAAATGGGTAAGAAACTGTTGATCGTCAATACTTATGCCAATTTGTGGTCAACCGGCAGGATTGCGGCCGAGATAGGGGAGATTGCGGTAAAACATGGTTGGCAGTGCTATTTTGCATACGCAAGCGAATCGAATCCTTGCTCATGTGAGGAGATTAGAATTAATAAAAGCGTTATATCGTATATTATACATACCTATTTGTTTTCCCGTATTCTCAATTTGAAAGGATTCGGTTCTTGGATTGAGACGAAGTTATTTATCAGAAAAATAAAGAAAATAGCTCCCGATATAATTCATTTGCATAATATTCATCAGAATTTTTTGAATTTGCCACTTCTTTTCTCTTTTTTGAAAAAAGCGGGTATTCCGGTTATTTGGACCCTTCACGACTGTTGGGCCGTGACTGGGGGGTGTACTCATTTCGTGTACAATAAATGCGAAAATTGGAAAACTGGTTGCTATCGATGTCCGAGATGTGGTAATAGTGATACGGGCGGGGAATTAAAAGGGGTGTTCCGTACTATGCCGTGGGTGTTAAGAAAGAAAGAAGCATATATAACTTCTGTTCCGAATCTGACTTTTGTTACAGTCTCGGAGTGGCTGTCGGGCGTAGTGAGAAGTTCGGTTGTCGGTTCTGTACCTGTACAGGTTATTTCCAACGGAGTGGACAGTACTCGATTCTATCCTCGTACCGATATACAAGCCATTAAACAAAAGTATGGTTGTGGCAACCGCTTCATGATTGTGGGGGTAAGTTCTCATTGGAGTGTGTCAAAGGGATTATATGATTATTATAAACTGAGGGAATTATTGCCGGCCGATCAGTTCGTGGTCGTTTTGGTGGGGATAACCTCTGAGCAGAAAAACAATATACCCGATGGTATCATCGGGGTAGAGCGAACAGAGAATCTTGATGAACTGGCTCTTATTTATTCGGCGGCAGATGTGGTGACGAGTTTGTCGTACCAAGAGACTTTCGGACTTACTATTGTGGAAGGGTTCGCTTGTGGTACACCGGCGGTGGTCTATGACAATACGGCGTTGCCTGAATTGGTAGACTCTGATACGGGCTTAGTTGTAGAAACCGGAAATATGGAGCGACTGGCCGAGGCGATAAGACAGGTTTGTAAGACGGGTAAATCGTTTTATTCGCAGGCGTGTCGGGAAGTGGCGCAAACCCGGTATGATAAATTTTGCCAGTATGAGAAATATGTCGAATTATATGAACAGGCGCTTGTTCCGAAAAAGGTATGATTGAGACGATCGTTATTGGTTTAATATGTGTGTTTTTGGCCTATTTGGGGCGTTACAGACGATTGAGCTGGGGCTTTGGCGCAGCGATGACCATATTATTCGTTTTCCTTGCGATACGCTATGAATGGGGAAACGACTATCGTCAATATATAGACAAATTTACAGTATATAATTCGATCGATGAATTTAATTATTCAGATCCTAACGAACGATGGGAAGTCGGTTGGATATTCTTGTATCGGATATTCAAACCATTCGGCTTTTTTTCATTAGTCATTGTCCTTACTGCATTTGAAATATCTGTTTATTATTGGTTTATCAAGAAATATATACCGAAAGAATGGTATTGGTTCGCTGTATTTATTTATGTATTTAATCCTAATTTCATGCTTACGCAATCGTCTATGATGCGTCAGACTTTGGCTATGTGCATAGTTTTGTTGTCCATTCCTTATATTTATAAAAAGAAGGTCATCATTGCAGCGTTATTTATTTTATTTGCCTCATTGTTTCACAGTAGCGCCAAAATATTGTTACCGATAGTTTTTCTTGGATTTGTGAATTGGAGAATGGGTAAGAAGGGGGTGATTATTGGCGTTGTTCTCTTTTTTGCTATTCTGTTGTTCAAGAATATTGTTACATCTATAATTGAAAATACTCTTTCTGTAACGGGTTTGGGAAAATATACCTATTATCTGGAAGAAGGGAAAGAAGAATCGAAATTAGAGTCGGGAATAGGCTTTGTTTATCAGATTATCATCATGAGCATGATATTGTATTATGAAAAAAGACAAGATCGAAAGGACGGATTGATTTTCAAAATAACCGCCCTTTCTTTTCTTTTCGTTCCGTTAGGTTTTATCGCTCAACTTATTGCTCGGATAGGTATGTATTTGCAAGTGTCAATGATAGCAACTTATCCGCTGATGATTCGTACGATCAATAATAGAATTGTACGGGCAGGAACACTGTTTGTAATTATGTTTTTCACTATTTATGACTTCTTCTCATTTTTCAATTCCGAAATTTGGAGAGATTCGTTCATAGAATATCATACTATTTTTGAATCTTTTATTTGGCGATAATTTGTGAGAAAGGCAAATTATTCCTTGTCAAAGTATGAGAGTCGCTTTTTTAATGGGGTTATTCCCGAAGGATAATCGGAATGAGATTATAAAGAATAGCCGGGGGCCGATACAATTCGCTGCGGATGCCTTAGAATGGGGTTATGTGAAAGGAATCAGTGAGCAAAATATTAAATGCGAGTTGTTTAATGCTCCGTTTATAGGCTCTTATCCTAAACGTTATGGAAAACCGTTCTATACATCGTATTCAAATGAAAAAATCTCGAAATGGGTAAATTTGACGAATGTCGGTTTTTGCAATTATACTGGATATAAATTGATTAGCCGATGGATTTGTATGAAGAGGTCGATAAGGAGGTGGTATGGTTCGTCCTACGGAGATACGACAGTTTTGATTGTGTATAGTATTCATACTCCTTTTCTGAAAGCAGCGGTAGATATTAAACGTAAATATAAGAATACTAAGGTTGTACTTATTGTTCCAGATTTGCCTGAATACATGGACTCTAAAAAATCGTTTATCCAATCGATTTTCCATCATATAAACAGGAGAATACAAAATAAGTTGTATGAAGATGTGGACGGTTATGTGTTATTGAGTAAATATATGCAGGAACGATTACCGGTAAAAGGTAAGGCCGTTTCGGTTATAGAAGGTATGTATTATTCGGAGTTCGACAACCATTTTCTCGACGGTGGGATTTGTATGGAACAAAGCGATGAAAAAATTCTTCTTTATACAGGGACGTTAGATGCTCGGTATGGTATAGTGACTTTATTGAGAGCCTTTATGATGTTAAAAAATCCTAGTTATCGGTTGGTCATTTGCGGTGACGGGGATTCTCGAAATACCGTTTTAGAATGTGTGAAGATGGATAATAGAGTTTCTTATAAGGGGCAGTTACCTCGGGAAGAGATTCTTGTGTTACAGCAAAAGGCGACACTATTAGTTAATCCTCGTACTTCCGAAGGGGAATTTACCAAATATTCGTTTCCCTCGAAAACTATTGAATATTTAGCTTCCGGTACGCCAGTTCTGTTGTATAAGCTCGCTGGTATTCCAGATGAATATTATGAATATTGTTTTACGGTGGAAGATAACTCGGACGAAGCATTGTCTAAAAAGATTGATGAGATACTGAATATGGATAGAGCGGTTTTGCGTTCATTAGGAATGAGGGCTCGAAAATTTATCTTGACAGAAAAGTCACCTAAGAATCAATGTAAAAAATTGGTCGATTTAATAGAAAGAATAGTCGAATCTTAATTTAATATATAATCATGTCTATTTTTAAAGATAAGATATTGCTTATTACCGGAGGAACAGGATCCTTTGGCAATGCTGTGTTAAAGCGGTTTTTGGATAGCGATGTCGGTGAAATACGCATATTTAGCCGTGATGAGAAAAAACAAGACGATATGCGGCATCGATTACAGAACCCGAAGGTTAAGTTTTATATCGGTGACGTGCGGGATAAGCGTAGTGTAGATAGCGCTATGAGTGGGGTCGATTATGTGTTTTCGGCAGCTGCCTTGAAACAGGTTCCTTCATGTGAATTTTTCCCTATGCAGGCTGTGCGTACGAATGTGTTTGGCACGGAGAACGTATTGGATTCGGCCGTGGAGCATGGTGTGAAAAATGTTGTTGTATTGTCTACCGATAAAGCGGCCTATCCCATCAATGCTATGGGAATAAGTAAAGCCATGATGGAAAAAGTGGCGATTGCCAAAGGACGCCAGTTGGGTGATTCTGCGACAACGACAATTTGTTGTACTCGTTATGGAAATGTGATGGCGAGTCGGGGATCTGTGATTCCGCTATGGATCGAGCAGATGAAAAACAATGCGGTAATAACGATCACGGATCCCAACATGACACGGTTTATGATGACGCTCGATGATGCTGTCGACTTGGTAGTTTATGCGTTTGAGCATGGCCGTAATGGCGATTTATTCGTACAGAAGGCTCCGGCGGCTACGCTGGTTACTTTGGCTACTGCGTTGAAAGAATTGTATGGCAAAGATACTCCCGTGAAAATTATCGGTACACGGCATGGGGAGAAGCTCTATGAAACTTTGGTTACTCGCGAGGAGATGGCGAGGGCAGAGGATATGGATAATTATTATCGTATTCCATGCGATAGTCGAGATTTGAATTACGATAAATTTTTTGTCGAAGGTAGCGAGGTGGTCTCTCAAATAGAAGACTATCATTCGCACAATACTCACAGACTCGATGTAGAAGAAATGAAACAATTATTGTTGAAGCTCGATATCGTACGGGAAGATTTGAATCTCAATTAGTGGGTAGAATTATGATAAAGGTAGGTATTACCGGGCAGTCTGGGTTTGTCGGTACTCATTTATATAATACGTTGGGACTTTATCCCGGAGAATTTGAGAGAGTTCCATTCGAAGATGATTATTTTGTCGATGTAGAACGTCTGAAAACGTTTGTAAAGAGTTGTGATGTTATTGTACATTTGGCGGCGGTAAACCGTCATACTGATGCGCATGTTTTGTACGAGACGAATATGCGATTGGTAAAACAGCTAATCGAGGCTATGGAAACGACAAATTCTCGTCCTTATGTTTTATTCTCGTCGAGCATACAAGAGGAACGGGATAATGAGTATGGTCGTAGTAAGAGTGATGGTCGTAAATTGTTGGAAGAATGGGCTGTGCGTAATGGGTCATCTTTTACAGGAATGGTAGTTCCCAATGTTTTCGGTCCGTTTGGGAAGCCTAATTATAATTCGTTCATAGCCACGTTCGGGTATAAATTGACTCACGGCGATTCCCCCACGGTATTACAAGACAATGAGGTAAATTTGATTTATGTGGGTAGTTTATGCCGTCATATTTGTGATAAAATAAGGGAGATGGGAAGTCGCACCGTACCCTCGCTTGTCGAGCGGGACGATGTAGCCTGCGATTTCGAGATGAAGGTGAGTGAAGTTCTCGGTTTGTTTGAAAATTTTAAAAAATTGTATTTCGAGCAGGGAATTATTCCTCCTTTGAATAATATCCATGAAATGAATTTGTTTAATACATTTCGTAGCTATATTGATATGGAAAGCTATTTCCCGGTGAAATTGGTTCAACATACCGATGTACGAGGTAGTTTCGTCGAGACCGTAAAAATCGGGGTGGGTGGCCAAGTGAGTTTTTCTACCACCGTTCCCGGTGTTACAAGGGGAAATCATTATCACACTCGCAAGATGGAGCGGTTTGTAGTGATTAAGGGAAAAGCGAGAATTCAGCTCCGGAAGGTTGGAACAGACGAAGTACTGGATTATTATCTTAACGGGGAAGAACCGGCTTATGTGGATATGCCGGTGTGGTACACACATAATATATCGAATATCGGCGATGAGATTTTATATGCTCAGTTTTGGATAAACGAATGGTATGATCCTACCGATAGCGATACTTATTTCGAACCGGTAGTGAAAGACGAGTGAAAAATCAAAATATAGATTTATGAAGCGATTGAAAGTCCTTTCGGTAGTAGGGACAAGACCCGAAATAATCAGATTGTCATGTGTATTGCAAAAGTTAGATGCCAGTCCCGCCATAGAGCACGTATTGGTACACACAGGACAAAATTACGATTATGAATTAAACGAAATATTTTTTCAGGATTTAGGTCTACGGAAACCTGATTATTTTTTGAATGCGGCAGGTAATAATGCGACGACGACTGCCGGACAGATATTGATTAATATAGATCCGGTTCTGGAAGAAGTTCGTCCGGATGCATTTCTTGTATTGGGCGACACGAATTCTTGCTTGTGTGCGATAGCGGCTAAGAAACGTCATATCCCTATTTTCCATATGGAGGCCGGAAATCGCTGTTTCGACCAGCGTGTTCCCGAAGAGAGTAATCGTAAGATTGTCGACCATATATCGGATATTAATTTGCCGTACAGCTCTATTGCCCGTGAATATTTGTTGAGCGAGGGAATCCCTTCCGATCGGGTTGTCAAAACCGGAAGCCCCATGTATGAGGTGCTGAACAGGTATTTGCCTCAGATAAATGCCTCGTCTATTTTAGAGAATCTGGGATTGGAGAAGGGCAAATACTTTGTCGTGTCGGCCCATCGGGAAGAGAATATATCGAGCGAACGCAACTTCGGGAATTTGGTTAAGATTTTGAACGACATAGCTCAAACGTATGGTTTTCCCGTGATTGTGTCGACACACCCCCGTACCCGCAAGAAAATAGAAACCGATGGTGTTGACTTTCACTCACTTATACGGTTGATGAAACCGATGGGTTTTAGCGATTATAATAAATTGCAAATTAATGCCAAAACGGTAATCTCGGATAGCGGAACCATTAGCGAAGAGTCGTCTATTCTTAATTTTAAGGCTCTGAATATACGTGAAGCTCACGAGCGTCCCGAGGCGATGGAGGAAGCTTCGGTGATGATGGTAGGGCTTAACCCCGAACGGGTGATGCAGGGTTTGTCCGAATTGCAGAATCAGAATCTCGAAACTCGTAATTTTCGTCCGGTCGCAGACTATTCTATACCGAATGTTAGCGACAAAGTCGTGCGAATTATTCTTTCTTATACCGATTATGTCAAAAGAGTCGTCTGGGGTGAAAGGTAAACGATGCTTGTTTTTGACCAATTATTTTTATCCCGAAGTTTTTCGAGGTAACGATATCGCTTTTGAAATGGTAAAACGAGGATATGAAGTTACTGTAATTACATGTATTCCCAATTATCCTCAGGGCCATTTTTACGAGGGATACGGATTGCGGAGCAGGCGGAAAGAAGTCGTCAATGGAGTAAATGTCATTCGTGTGCCGGTGATTCCTCGTGGAGACGGTAGGGCGATAAGAATGGTGCTCAATTATTTATCGAGTTTATTATTTTCTTGTATATACACATTAAGTATCGTTTGTCGTAAGAGATTCGACTTTATTTTTGTGCAGGAATTGTCCCCGGCATTTATCGGTATACCGGCAGTGCTTGCGAAAAAAATACGACGAATTCCTATTTATTTCTGGTTACTTGATGTTTGGCCAGAAAGTTTGGCTGCCGGAGGTATAACTAATAAATATATCGTTAAAATAGTTGATCGTATCATGCGCTACATTTATCGGCATTGTTGCAAAATTTTCATAGCGGCATCGGGTGTGAGGACATTGTTACAGCAACGAGGGGTAAAAAATGATTGTATAGAAGATTTACCCAATTGGGGAGAAGATGAACTTCGAAAATGTACTGTTGATGACGATGAACTGCCACATTTGCCAGATGGTTTTAAAATTATGTTTGCCGGAAATTTAGGTGAGGCGCAAAATCTTGAAAATGTGATGAGAGTAGCCGAACGTTTGAAAAACAATAAACATATACAGTGGATTTTTATCGGTGACGGGCGAAAGAAAAAATGGGTTATGTCGTTCGTTCAAAGTCGGGAGATGGGTGATACCGTACATTTTTATGATCGTTATCCCATTGAATATATGCCGGCATTTTTCAGAAAAGCCGATATTATGCTGCTTCCTCTTTGTGACAATAGCGCATTCAATGTGACGCTACCAGCGAAGATACAGGCTTATATGCTCAGTTCTAAACCTATTTTAGTCATGGCGAATGGTGAAGTACAAACGGTTGTAAAGAATGCTCGTTGTGGATATTATACAGGTGCAGATTCTATTGACAAGATGGTTCGTTTAGTCCTTTCCATTTCGAATTATTCAAATCAAGAATTGGAAGAAAAGGGTAGAAACGGATATAATTATTACCAGCGGCATTTTAAGAAAGAAAAATGTATGAACAATTTATTCGAAATTATTGAGAAGGGAGAACGAAGTAATGTCTGAGATATTAATAGATCATGTTTTACTCGATAGGGTGACAAAGGCTGCAAAGGAAAGTCCTAGATTGCGTATGAATTATAACTTTCACGAATCGTTGTCGTCTCCTTCGCAACGTCTGCTTAATGCCCTTGAACTGGGAACCGTTTTACCGATACATCGTCATAGGCATACGGCCGAAACTTATGTATTGTTGCGAGGGCGTATGAGAGTTCTCTTTTACGATGACGACAAGAAGGAAATTAATCGCTATGAACTCGACCCGGCGGAGGGTACTTATGGGGTAAACATACCCCGGGGACAATGGCATACAATTGAGGTGTTATGTGCTGGTACTGTTATTTTTGAGGTGAAAGATGGTCCGTATATACCTATTGCTCCTAATGATATGTTAGAATAGACCTCCTCCGTATAGTATTATAATGCGCCAAAATTTATTCATAGTTTGATTATTAGATTTTTTTGATTTGTATCACTATCGTATCACAACTATGCAAAAATAGGAAAAAATTGGATATATTTTGCCATATAAAATGTGTTGTTCAGCAATAATTTAGGAGGGTTGAAAAGCCTGTTTTATAACATAAGTGCTTGATTAATAGATATAAAAATAGGGATTAGCATTTTGCTAACCCCTTACTTTTTGTTGTCCGGGAAGGATTCGAACCCTCACAGGCGGAACCAGAATCCGAAGTGCTACCATTACACCACCGGACAAATTTGTTTTGCGAGTGCAAAATTGCGAATTTATTTTGGGACGGCCATTGCAAACCTTGAATTTTTTATTTGGTTTAATCTTTTTTTACATATCTATCCTTTCAATGGCAATGCCGATTCTATGACGGCGTATGATTTTTTCATGAGGTCTTCTATATCATGCCCTTTATTTTCTTGGGGATAGATGGGGGGGTGTATCGTTAAAATGATTTTTCCAGGTTTAAAATTGTAGGTTGTACGGGGCATAACGGCAAATGCTCCGTCGATAGTGAGCGGTGCGACCGGTAAGGAAAATTCAACGGCGAGTTGATATGCTCCTCGTTTGAATGGTCTCATGGCTCCTGTCCAAGTGCGTGCTCCTTCGGGGAATACGACAAGCGACATACCATTTTGTAATGTCGTTTCGGCTTTTTGCAGGGTTTCTTTTAGTCGGCCCGGAGTACTGTTATCGACGAATATGTGGCCGGCAGCAGCACAAGCGCTGCCTACAAAGGGTATATTGCGCAGGCTTTTTTTCATCATCCATTTGAAATTGTGGTTTAAGTATCCGTAGATGAGAAATATGTCATAGGCTCCTTGATGGTTTGATACGAATACATAAGATGTGTTTTTATCGATGTTTTCTCGGCCTCTAACTTCTATTTTGACAAGAGAGAGAATGCAGAATAGTCGGGACCAAATGTGTGCTGGGTAATATCCCCAAAAGTTTCCATTGCCCAACCGGCATCCGATAAGGGTCGTCAATGCTGTGAGAATGGTGATTATCAGCAATATGGGCATGGCTATGAGCCATTGATATAGGAATGTGATAGTGCGTATCATTGTTCGATGCTATTTTCGTCGTTTACGGGACAAAGGTAATGAATTTGCAGTAAATCGCATTATTTGCAGGCGCTTTTGATGTGGGAATATAGAAAAGGCGACTCAATAAGCCGCCTTTTCTATATTCCTAAACGTTGCAGTTTATTTGGTTTTTGCTTCGACATCTGGGGCAATGAGCTTGTACCCTTTTCCATGAATATTGATAATTTCAATTGATGGATCGTCTTTGAGATGTTTACGAAGTTTGGTAATGTAAACGTCCATGCTACGAGCGTTAAAGTAATTATCGTCTATCCAAATAGTTTTGAGGGCGAAGTTACGCTCCAAAATTTCATTGACGTGAGCACAGAGCAGACTGAGCAATTCGGACTCTTTGGTGGTGAGTTTAGTACTCTTATCGTCGATTGCCAATACTTGTTTCTGGGTATCGAATGTAAACCGTCCGATCTTGTACATCGTAACTTCTTTTCCTTTTTTACCTTTTACACGACGTAAAATGGCTTCGATACGGAATACCAATTCTTCCATACTGAATGGTTTGGTAATGTAGTCGTCTGCTCCGATTTTGAATCCTTCGAGAATATCTTCTTTCAAAGATTTCGCTGTCAAGAATATGATGGGAACTTCTCCGTTTACCGTACGGATTTCTTGTGCGAGCGTGAATCCGTCTTTTTTAGGCATCATCACGTCGAGTACGCACAAATCGTATTTACCTTTCAGGAATGCTTTGTATCCGCTTTCTCCATCGGAGAAGAGATCGGCCGCATAACCTTTGGCTTGCAAATACTCTCTTAATAACATGCCAAGATTTTCATCATCTTCGCATAATAGAATACGCAATCTTTCTTCCATAATCATTTGTTTTTTATTAGTGGTAGTGTTATTATAAATGTCGACCCTTGATTTATTTCGCTTTCTACTCGAATATCGCCTTTGAGGTCGGTAATGATTTTATGGACGTAGGCGAGGCCTAGTCCGAATCCTTTTACGTCATGGCGATTTCCCGTAGATACGCGATAAAATTTGTCGAATATTTTTTTCAAATCTTCCCGTTTGATACCGATTCCGTTATCTCGAATCGATATTTCTACCTTATCTCCAACGGTTCTTGTACGTATGAAAAGAGATAAAGGTTCTTCTTCCCGTCGATATTTTACGGCATTGTCAAGGAGGTTGAAGATAACATTCGTGAAATGCATTTCATCGACCGAGACAATAGCATCTTCTGCTTCGAGGTCGGCATCGATTACACCGCCGTATTTTTCGACTTTGAGTTTGAATGTGCTCATGACTCCTGCAACGAGGTCGTTGACATCGACGTTGTGTAGTTTCATCAACGTCTTTTGTCTGTCGAACATCGACATTTGCAGGACTTTTTCTACCTGAAATCTCAATCGCTTGGTTTCGTCATTAATGACACCCGATATGTGCTGGAACATAGCCGGACTTTTGGCAACAGAGGGGTCATTAAGCATTTGGGCTGCTAATGATATGGTAGATATGGGTGTTTTGAATTCGTGTGTCATGTTGTTGATAAAATCGTTTTTCATCTCGGTGAGTTTCTTTTGCCGAAATGCCGTGATGATGGTAAACAAGAAGGTTACCAACAGAATGAACGTGAAAGCAAACGAGGGTATCATGAATTTTACCGAACTCGATATATAATCTCTTTTGGTCGGGAAATAGACTTTCAAGTAGTTTATTTTTGCCGGTGGATCATTGGGAAATATTGCTTGTGTGAATAAATTCCCTTCGATTTTGGGATCATATTGATTGGAGCTATATATGATTTTTTCGTTTTTATTGTAAATGGCAAATTGGAACGGAAGGTTTAATCCGTTATTTTCAAATTCTGATTTCAGATAGCTTTCCAATTTTTTGATGTCGATACGTTCCATGACAGGACGGTTACTTGCCTTACTCAGCATATTGAGTATGACTTCGTTCAACAAGCCTTTTTGGTAAAGGTATTGTCCTTTACGGGCTTCCTGCATATTTCGATATGTACTAATGAGCGTATTGTGTTCCTTTTGTCGTGGAGCAGCAGGGGTGATAATCGTACTGGTTTGTTCGCGAAAGGAAAAACTTGCAACCGTTCCATCGGGAGATACGATAGAAAATTGGTGGTGAGTAGAAGCTATGTCTTGTTTGTCTTGCTTTTGCTCATAAGAGGAGAGCATTTTCTTTTCTTCCTCTTCCAGATATTCGTCTAAATAGCGTTGAGTCTCGTCTAGTTCAAGGCTTGTCGATACAGCGTATAGGCTTCTTTTCACGGCTTCGGTAAATTGCTCGTTTCTCATTTTTATCATATTCTCCATGTACATGATTTGTACATAAAGCAATCCGATAAACGTGAGTGCCATAATTACAGCCAGTAGCCAAATTGTCGACTTTTTCATTCTGTTTGCCTCTTTATTTTTTTCTGTTTAACTTGTCGTGGTGTTTAAATGATTTGTTTTTACATCATTTGTACAAATTTATTATATAAACACCGATTCCACTATTTTTGTTTTATTTTATGAAAACCTATTTAGAAGGTTGGGTTTAACACTTACCGGCAAATTTAACAAATAAATGTTTATTTGCAAAAAAAGCCATTGGAAAAACCAATGGCTTTTTAATTATTTAACAAAATCGCGGTCACTCGTCTGTCTGTTCGGCCTCGTAAGCTTTAAGTAGTTTTTCTTGAACGTCAGATGGAACGAGCTCATAAGATGCAAATTTCATAGAGAAAGATGAGCGCCCTCCGGTGATCGAACTGAGAGCTGTTGAATAGGAAGACATTTCCTTTAAAGGTACTTTTGCCGTGATTTTTTCAAATCCTTTTTCACTAGACATGCCCATAATAATAGCGCGTCGTCCTTGCAGATCGCTCATGACATCGCCCATGACATCGGCTGGGGTAAGAACTTCGACATCGTATATAGGTTCGAGAATTTTTGGTCCTGCATTTTTAAATGCCTCGCTGAATGCATTACGTCCAGCTAATCGGAAAGATATTTCATTAGAGTCTACCGGGTGCATTTTCCCGTCGTAGATACAAACTCTGACATCGCGGGCGTAAGAACCAGTGAGCGGCCCTTGTTCCATACGATCCATCAATCCTTTGACAATAGCAGGAATAAACCGAGCGTCGATAGCACCTCCAACAATACAGTTACAAACCACCAATTTTCCTCCCCATTCAAGATCTATCGTTTGGGTATCGCGTACATTCATACGGAATTCTTGGTTGTTGAATTTGTAAGTGTCGGGTGCTGGCATTCCGTCATAATAGGGCTCTACGATGAGATGTACTTCTCCAAATTGTCCGGCTCCACCCGATTGTTTTTTGTGACGATAATCCGCCCGAGACGCTTTAGTAATTGTTTCCCGATAGGGTATGCGAGGCTCTATGAATTCAACGGCAAGTTTATCGTTATTCTCAATACGCCATTTTAAAGTGCGTAAGTGAAATTCTCCTTGTCCCGAAACAATCGTTTGTTTCAATTCTTTGGATTGTTCTATTTGCCACGTCGGGTCTTCTTCATGCATACGAGTGAGAATCTCACTTAATTTTTCGGCATCGGATTCATTGACCGGTTTTATTGCTCGTTGATATTTGGGAGCTGGGTATTTGATAAAATCGAAATGATAATCGCACCCTTTTGTGTTGAGTGTATTACCAGTGCGCACATCTTTTAGTTTTACCGATGCTCCTATGTCTCCTGCTACAAGTTCTTCTACCGGAGTACGAATTTGTCCGCAAACACAGAATAATTGAGCCAAACGTTCGCGTCCGTCGCCTCGATCCACATTAATCAAATCGTCTCCTTGATGTACGGTTCCAGACATTACTTTGAAATAGGATACTTCTCCGATATGAGGCTCGACCGTGGTTTTAAAGCAGTATATACTTGTAGGCCCATTGGCATCGGGAGCGATTTTTTCTCCGGCTGTATTTTCGGGTTTGGGCATTTCGGAGACAAAGGGGACTACGTTGCCGAGGAATTCCATCATACGTCGTACTCCCATATCGCGTAATGCGCTTACACAGAATACAGGGTATATGCTGCGTGTGATGAGACCTTTGCGGATGCCTTCCCGCATTTCATCTTCGGTGAGAGAACCTTGCTCGAAGAATTTTTCCATAAGGGTCTCATCGTTTTCAGCAGCGGCTTCAACTAATTTTTGATTTAATTCCCGGGCTTTTTCCATTTCGCTTTCGGGAATTTCGGATATGGTGGGTGTACCGCCTTCGGGCGACCAGCTATACATTTTCATGAGTAGGACGTCGATCATGGCATTGAACGACGGACCGCAACTAAGCGGATATTGCACTTGTACAATTCGGTTACCGAATGTTTCGTGCATTTGGTTGATTACATTGTCGTAATCTGCCTTTTCACCATCAAGTTGGTTCATGGCAAAAAGAATAGGTTTGTTCAGATTTTCGGCAGTACGGAAGATGTTTTGAGTTCCTACTTCGACTCCATATTGAGAGTCGATGACAATTACTCCTGTGTCTGTTACGTTAAGGGCTGTTATAGCGCTTCCTACAAAGTCGTCTGCTCCCGGACAGTCTATAACATTGAGCTTTTTACCTAAAAATTCGGCATAAAAAACTGTGGAAAAGACGGAATATCCATACTCTTTTTCCACAGGAAAATAGTCCGAGACGGTGTTTTTCCCTTCGACGGTTCCGCGACGTTTTATTACACCACACTCGTAGAGCATAGCTTCTGCGAGGGTGGTCTTGCCTGAACCTTTGCTGCCCAATAGAGCAATGTTTTTGATTTCGTGAGATTGATAGACTTTCATGATATTAAAGTTTTAATAAAACAAAAACACTTGGTTACGTTTTAACAAAGTGTTCGCAAATTATGAATTATATTTTTAAAAAGCAATGGTAAGAACTATGTTACAAAACATTGTTTATGAATCGAAGTTTTGTATTTTTGTCGAGTAATGGCTGGGCTTTATATTCATATACCGTTTTGTGCAAGTCGCTGTGTTTATTGCGACTTCTTTTCCTCGACCGATTTTTCGTTCAAGCGTGGCTATATAGATGCCGTTTGTCGGGAACTTGAATTGAGAATACATGAGCTAAGGGACAAACCTGTTTTTACGGTGTATCTTGGAGGGGGGACTCCGTCCAGTTTATCGCCGTCGGAACGAGGTCGTTTGTTTCGAACTCTTTCCACAGTTGTCGATTGGTCGATTTGTAAGGAGGTTACTCTTGAAGTGAATCCCGATGATGTGACACCTCTTTTTATAAGTCAATTAAAGGATACTCCGGTTAATCGGCTAAGTATGGGAATACAGAGTTTCGACGATTCGGATCTTGTTTTTCTACGTCGGCGTCATACGGCTCATGCGGCGATGGAGGCAGTCGATAATTGCCTTTGTGCCGGATATGAAAATATCAGTATAGACCTCATATATGGTTTGCCGGGACAGACCGTAGAACGTTGGACGAACAATTTGAGACAAGCCGTAACCTTGAATGTTCCGCATATTTCAGCATATAATTTAATTTATGAGGAAGGTACGGCGTTGTGGAGAATGAGGGAAAAAGGACTGGTGAAAGAGTGTGAGGAAGAAGAATCCTTACAGATGTTCGAGACACTTATCGATGTGTTGGGTTTTTCTGGATATGAGCATTACGAGATTTCCAATTTCGCCCGCTCTGGGCGTTATGCACTTCATAATACATCTTATTGGAAAGGTGTACCGTATCTGGGTTTAGGTGCGGCGGCTCATAGCTACGATGGGAAGAGCAGGCGTATCAACCCTTCCTCATTGTCGGAATATATGGAGGCTTTGCAAACGGGACATGTTGCATATATGGAAGAGAAAGAGACGGTCGATAGTTTATATAATGAATACATACTTACATCGCTTCGTACCTGTTGGGGATTGAATCTGAAAAAACTCGAAGACGACTTTGGAACTGAGCGCATGCAATATTGCTTGGAACAAGCTCTGCCTCATATCCGTGCAGGGCGACTCGTGGTGACCGACAATATTATGCGCATAACTCGTAAGGGTCTTTTTACTTCCGATGATGTTATGAGCGATTTGTTTTGGGTGGATTGAATCTCGAAGATTTTTCAATCTCGCCGTTTCTCCTTGAATTTGTGGAGTCGTTTTTCTGTCCCCCCCAATATAGTGTATCGCAAGATGGAATAGGGGGATTATAGTTTCAATTTATAACCTAAGGAGATAAACGTATTGAGTTGTTGGGGTGTCTTACTCATGAGATGTTCTTCTCGAACTTTGCATTCGATGGAATTTTTTTTATCTATTCGATATTCTACCCCTGCATCATACCATATTCTATCCAATTCTCCTGACTGTTTACCATTCAGAAAAAGAAATATATCGGTATGGATAAACGGAGTCCATCGGCTGTCGGGTATGGTGTAACTGAGAAGTATTTTGTTTCGCCATTTGTTCGATGGTTTGGCCGTCCCTATGGTATAGGTGGACTCAAATCGGGAATTCAGCGATAGGGAGAATCGGTGTACAGGATAGGAAAAAGTGGCTCCCAGTTGATAACGATGACGATTCTTATAAATATTCGGGGCTGTCTGTTGATTCATATAGTAGTACAGCGCATTTAATTTGAGGTATTTCGGGACGGCAGTATAGGAGACGACCGCAATGGGCATGTATCGTTCGTAATATTTACCAAGTGTCCATACGTTTTGCTGTATTTGCAGATTTATCCGATTTATTTGTTTGGATACCGTAAAATTCCACAACGTGCCTATTTCACTGCTGTATTCTTTTGCGTTTGTCGGGAAAGTAAAGAGAGAAAGTGAGATAATGAAGACGGATAGAATTTTGTAATGAAAACGATTCATATTTATTCGTGGTGATAGGGTTCGTTATTGAGAATAGTCATAGCCCGATAGAGTTGTTCGGTGAAGATGAGGCGAATCATCTGGTGAGAAAAGGTCATCTTTGAAAGAGAAATTTTTTCTTGTGCTGCATTGTATATGCGTTGGGAAAAACCATAAGGGCCGCCAATGACAAATATCAAGCGTTTGGCAACGTTTGACATTTTCTTTTCCAAATAGGTGGCGAACTGCGTGGAGGTAAACTCCTTTCCATGTTCATCGAGCAGGACAATGTAATCGCCGGGCAGGAAACTTTTCAAGATGAAATCGGCTTCTCGCTCTTTTTGTTGGTCGGTACTCAGGCTTTTGGTGTTGCGGAGTTCGGGAATGACTGCAATTTCGAACGGCACATAGTGAGCCAATCGTTTGCTGTATTCTTCGATTCCTTGTATAAAATGAGATTCGACTGTTTTCCCGACAACCAATAGCACTATTTTCATAAGGACAAAGTTACGGCTTTTTTTGTATTTATCAAAGTTGGATTAGTAGTCTCTTTTACTTCGGCATAGAAATAATAAAGGGATTCAATACGCGTTTGAATCCCTTACATCCTTTTTAGAGTGCAGATATAGTGACTTAAATAGCCTATATGGGCACTTTCAGGGGAACAAAGATAAATCAAAGAATCTCGAATTCCAAATTTTATATGATTATTTTTGTGCAATCGGCTACAATCTTTTTTGTTTCTTGAGATTGTATATTTTTAAAAGTGCTGATAATTTCGTTATTCAGATCTTCTTTCCGGTTCTTTGATATTGTTCCCAAAATATATTTTATCACGGCGATAACGCCATTTATATTGTGGCGACTATCTCTGTCTATATTTGCAGGAATAGCTTTTATGCCTATCGGTATAGATATGTTATAAATACAACTACCATGAGCGCACCGATTCCGAATTACTCGTATGGTATCTAAATAGTTAATGAATACGCCGGTTGAGCATCCATAATGCTGGGCGATTATATATTTTAATCGCTCGCTTTTTATCGATTTATAGAGCGATACGATATTACCTAATGTCATAAATTCAATAGTTTTCCAAGCGGGAGGGTATTTGTCGTCTGGGTATCTTTGGTGATGCCGTTTAATAATGGGATTGTCTTGCATTGCTTTATATACCATGATATCGAAGTTACTAATGAAATCGGATTTCATAATATCGGGATTGGCGAACCATGTTGGAGAGTCTGTATAATAGTTTGATACGGTATATATGATTTGAGTGCGTATATTTACCTCTATTCTATCAAGGGCATTTAGCAATATTCTTCGGAGTTTAGTGTCAAATTCATATAAATCGTATACACTTTTGAATGTCCCTTTTTTTAGCTTGTGGTCTCGATTGTTTATTCGAGGGAATGTTGTTTCAAAAGGAAATGAATAGAACCCCAAGCGGTAGTAACCTATGTCAAGTAGAATTTCTTTTGCTTTTTCTTCATTGTCAAATTCCATTCCATGAGATTTAAGTTTGGCTATTTGTTGGTCTATATTCAGAGCTTTTTTCATGGTACTCAAATTTTTTTGTAAATGTAATATTTTGTAAAGAATTAGTGGGCGGTTTAAAGGTTATATTTTTGATTTTACAATAGAGTCGGGATTAATTTGTAACTTTGCAATCAATTGATAATTGTATTTTTGAGAATAAATGAAAACGTATTGAAAGATGAAAACGAAAGAGCGGTTGATAGATGAATTGATAGATTTGGCTTTTGCCGAAGATATAGGAGATGGTGACCACACTACTTTGTGTTGTATCCCGGATACGGCGATGGGGAAGTCGAGGTTGTTGATCAAGGAGCCGGGTATCTTGGCCGGAGTAGAGATTGCCCGAAAAATATTCCACCGTTTCGATCCCGATTTGAAAATGACGGTTTATATCGAGGACGGGACTGCGGTAAAACCCGGCGATGTGGCTTTTGTGGTCGAAGGACGCGTACAATCATTATTGCAAACCGAGCGTCTTATGCTCAATGTGATGCAGCGCATGAGCGGTATCGCTACGATGACTCACCGGTATGTGAAAAAACTCGAAGGATTGCATACTCGCATTCTCGATACCCGCAAGACAACTCCGGGCATGCGTATGCTCGAAAAAGAGGCTGTGAAGATAGGTGGTGGCGTGAATCATCGTATCGGATTGTTCGACATGATTTTGCTGAAAGATAATCATGTGGATTTTGCCGGTGGTATAGAGAACGCTATCTCTCGTTGTCATGATTATTTAAAGGCCAAAGGCAAGGATTTGAAAATTGAGATAGAGGTGCGTAATTTGGACGAATTGAAAGAGGTTATGCGAGTGGGCGGTGTGGACCGTATTATGCTCGATAATTTCTCGCCTGAATTGACAAAAGAGGCTGTGAAAATTGTGGGTGGGAAATATGAAATAGAGTCTTCGGGAGGTATTACTTTCGATACGATTCGAGATTACGCCGAGAGTGGTGTCGATTTTGTCTCGGTGGGAGCTCTCACTCATTCGGTAAAAGGTCTCGATATGAGCTTTAAGGCTTGTTGAAACATTAGTTTGCTACATAAAATAAACGAGGCCATTTCTTTATTAAAGATGGCCTCGTTTATTTTTATTTCGAAGAATCGAGAAGACGGTTATTAATTATTAAGGACTAAACGAAATACCATATCTCCGGGCTGTTGCTCGATAAAATCGCTGTATTGCACATAAAAAGCTACGCTTCCCGGCATGTAATCGTAGGTGTAAGTTTCGGTCCAAAGCATCGCATTATCCCCGTTTGCTTCGCCTTTATGTATCGTATAAGGTAGAGGGGTGATGACTTCGTTGTCTGCCCCCGGAGATTGTACCAAGTACCCCAAGACATATCCGTCGATATATAAATCGTCTGTAATATCTTTATTTTGGAACTCATACATGTAATACGTATTTAATCCGTCGGGCGATGTCACAAGTTGCCAGTCTTGCGATTTTACTGTGTAGGTGTAGTACTTCCAAAACATTCCTTCGCCCGGAACTCCCTGAGGACCTTGTGGTCCCATAGGACCCTCGCAGGAAAGTAAAGTCAAACTCAATATAACCAAGAATAAAAACTTTTTCATAATTCTATTTAATTAATGGTTTCATGACAAACATAGCGAAAGGTGAGTGCAGGGGCAAACGGAAATCATGTTTCCGAATTGGCTCTGCCGAACCGTATCCTATATTCTACAAATATAGATAAAGTATTTCAAATATAACAAGAAGTCTCAAAAAACGGTTCTGATTTCAGATATTTTTATTTTTTATGATAGTTGAATGGACCAATGGTATTTTATGTGAAAAATATAGGGCGTAGCTATTTGAAGTATCTTTATGTTATAAAATGCTTATGCTCCTGTTTTAGCTCCTGAATAATTCGTACCTTTGTATCGTAATTGTGAAATTAGAGATTATGGCAGAGCGTAATTCGCCGTTGATACTTGGAACCGAGCCGATTGGCAAGTTGTTGATTCAGTATTCTGTACCGGCTATTATAGCGATGACTGTTACATCGCTATATAATATTATAGATAGTATATTTATAGGTCATGGGGTGGGTGCATTGGCTATCGCAGGTTTGGCAATTACTTTCCCGTTGATGAATTTGGTGGTCGCTTTTTGTACATTGGTCGGTATAGGCGGTGCTACTATCAGTTCTATTTTTTTAGGTCAGAAAGATAAAGTGCGAGCAACGGAGGTCGTACATAATGTTTTGATTATGTGTATAATCAATGCTGTTTGCTTTGGCGGTTTGACTTTTTTATTTCTTGATTCCATATTATTGTTTTTCGGGGCAAGTCACGATACATTGCCTTATGCTCGTGATTTCATGCAAGTGATTTTACTGGGGACTCCTATAACTTATGTGTTTATAGGGCTGAATAATGTAATGAGGGCTACGGGGTATCCTCGTAAGGCAATGTTTTCATCATTGTTGACTGTGGGGTGTAATATTATTTTGGCTCCGATATTTATATTTTCATTCGATTGGGGAATACGGGGTGCAGCGTTGGCAACAGTCGTGTCTCAGACTGTCGCTATGGTGTGGGTACTCGTTCATTTTGCGAACAAAAAAAACTTTATTCATTTTGACAGTCGGTACTCCCGGTTGAAGGTGCGGGTAGTCGCTAAAATATTTTCCATAGGCATGTCTCCTTTTTTGATGAATGTTTGTGCCTGTGTGGTGGTGATTTTTATTAATAATGCGTTGCAACATACTGGTGGAGATTTGGCTATCGGTGCTTATGGTATTGTGAACCGTACTTTGATGTTGTTCGTTATGATCGTTATGGGAATCACACAGGGAATGCAGCCTATCGTGGGGTATAACTATGGAGCCAAGCAATATGACCGTGTTCGCAAAACATTGCGATATGGGATTACGGCGGGTGTGGTCGTTACTACGGTGGGCTTTGTATTGAGCGAATTATTCCCCCATGCTATCGTGGCGATGTTTACAACCAGCGAGGAGTTGGTCGATTTGTCTGTGACCGGTCTTCGTATCAGTTGTGCCATGTTCCCGTTTGTCGGTTGCCAGATTGTAATTTCCAATTTCTTTCAGTCGATAGGTAGGGCTCCGGTATCTATATTTTTATCCTTATCGAGACAACTGTTGTTTTTATTGCCGTTGTTGTTGATTTTACCGACTTACTGGTCTACGAACGGAGTTTGGTTGAGTATGCCTATCTCTGATTTTATCGCATTCGTGATAGCGGTTATGGCCTTGTGGATACATCAACGGAAAATCAGACAAAAATTTCAAACTGTTCAATCTTAAAAAAAATAAAGCTATGAAAAAAAGATTAACTATCGCGCTAGTGGCGCATGATAATCGTAAGGCCGATATGGTAGAGTGGGTGAAACATAATGCCGAGTTGTTGTCTCATCACCATTTGGTTTGTACAGGTACTACCGGCCGATTGATTAAGGAGGCATTCGACGAATTGAATATTCCGGCCGATGTGACTTGTATGAATTCGGGTCCGTTGGGGGGAGATGCCGAAATTGCCGCATTGGTGGTTCGTCATCAAGTCGATTTGGCTATCTTTTTGATCGATGATTTGAATCCTCAACCACACGAGGCCGATATACAGATGTTGCTTCGTCAGTGTAGAGTACACAATGTACCTATCGCTTGCAACCGATACAGTGCCGATTTGATGATTACCAGTACTTTGTGGGACGATGATTCTTATAAACCCACAGAACCGAAATACACTTATTTTCAAAGGTGAGGTTTGAGCATGTGATATTACAAAAGGCGATAGACCGTATCTCTATCGCCTTTTGTATATAACTACCCTTCGATTTCACTTAGTTCGAGCCAGCGTAATGTCTTTTCATCGAGGCTTTCGTTGATTTCCGGCAATCTTTTAGATTGCAGCGTGAGTTCTTCTATGTTTAGGGTTCCGCTGCAAAGGTTCGTTTCGATTGTTTTTTTCTCTTCTTCCAGCGCAGCGATTTCCATTTCTAATTGTTCCAGCTCTTTTTTCTCTTTAAAAGAAAGGCGTCGTCGGGTATTGTCAGATGTATTTCTTTTTTCGGCAGTAGTCTTTTTATTGTCTTGCTTTGCTTTTTCTGCCTGTTCGCTTTTAGCCTTTTGTTCCTGTGTTTCTTTCCATTCACGATAATCGGTATAGTTACCGGGAAAGTCTTTTAGTTCTCCGTTTCCTTTGAACACAAGTAGGTGATCTACTACTTTATCCATGAAATATCGGTCGTGGGAGATGACAATGAGACACCCTTTGAAGTTACGGAGATAATCTTCAAGGACGTTAAGGGTAACGATATCCAAGTCGTTGGTCGGTTCGTCCAGTACCAAAAAATTGGGATTACTGATGAGTATCGTACATAAATATAGGCGTCGGCGTTCTCCTCCACTTAATTTATATATATAGCTGTGTTGTGTCTCGGGGGTAAAGAGAAAATGCTGCAAGAATTGAGATGCGGACAGCTTACGTCCGTCGCCAAGTGAAATTTCTTCTGCTATATCTCTTACGGCATCGATGACTTTCATCTGTTCATTAAAATGTAACCCATCTTGGCTATAATAGCCGAACTTTACCGTTTCTCCTATATCGAATCGTCCTCGATCGGGTTGAATTTCACCGACGAGCATTTTGATGAAGGTCGATTTTCCGGTTCCGTTGTTACCTACGATACCCATTTTTTCATAGCGGGCAAAAGTATAATCGAAGTTTTCGATTATTTTCAGGTCTCCGAATTTTTTACAGATACCTTTTGCCTCGAATATCTTTGAACCGATGTATGACGATTTTACTTCGAGCCGTACTTGCCCGTCTGATTTTTCCTGGCGGGCTTTCGCTTGTAATTCATGAAAAGCATCCACACGGTATTTTGCTTTTGTGCCCCGGGCTTGCGGCTGTCGCCTTATCCAGTCCAACTCGGTACGCATTAAATTGCGGGCCCGGTCGATTTCGGCATTATGTATTTCTATGCGCTCTTCCCGTTTTTCAAGATAGTAGCTGTAATTACCGTTATAGTTGTATAGTGTATGATTGTCGATTTCGACAATTTGGTTGCATACTCGATCGAGAAAATAGCGATCGTGCGTGACCATCAATAGGGTTATGTTGGTGCGGCGTAAAAATTCTTCCAACCATTCGGTCATATCGATGTCCAGATGATTCGTCGGTTCATCGAGAATGAGCAGGTCGGGTTCGGTAATTAAGACATTGGCTAATGCCAGTCGTTTCAGTTGTCCGCCGGACAATTCTTTTACAGGCTGATCGAAATTGTTGATTTTGAGCTGCGAAAGAATTTGTTTGGCTCTTTGCTCGTAATCCCATGCCTTGTAGTGGTCCATGCGGTCGAGTAGTTCTTGCAGGCCGATAGGATCATCGGTTTGTAGGGCCTGTTCGTATTCGGCTATTAAACGAACAGTGTCGTTGTCAGACTGGAAACAAGCTTGTATAACCGTGAGTTCTGGCGGATAGGAGGGGGATTGTTCCAAGTATCCTACCCGTAAATTATTCCGGAATACAATGTTTCCACTGTCATAATTTTCTTTCCCCGCCAGAATATTCAGTAAAGTCGTTTTCCCCGCTCCATTTTTGGCAATTAATCCTATTCGGTCTCCTTCACCGATACCTAACGATATATTTTCGAAGAGAATTCGGTCTCCGAACGACTTTGTGAGATTTTCTATTTGTAAGTAGCTGATCATTACTTTGTATTAAATACCAGTCAAATTTACGATAAATGTTGTGATTGGACAAATGGGAAAGAGTTGTCTTCATGAAAGTTTTAACGATTTAGTGTGTAATAGAAAAATTACGCGAGTGTTTCGCATTGTTAATTTATTCTTTTTTTCGAATTCTATGGCTTGTATCGGGTTAAAAATCTTTTTTGTCAAAAAAATAACCCTAAAAAGTTTGAGTTTAAGAATAAAGTTTTACCTTTGCAAAGTTTGATTGTGCTCAATGATACAAAAGTCTTGAGTTTTACCAATCTTGTTATCCTATCTATCTACCTGAAACACAACACACAAACGCCGACATTATCCGTTATTGCAAGACTGTTAAGCATTTGGTCGGAAGTGCAGAGTCTTGCGGGAAAAATCCATTTTTTAGATAATAGGTTTGAATGAAGATTCCCACGCCATGTTGGAAGTGTTCAGAGGCTTCATAGCTTTTCTGTAAGATTTTTTGTAAAAAAAGTCGCTTATATTTGTCTATATGTAAAATATACTTTACATTTGTGCCATAGCTATTTCTTTTATCGATTACTTAAAATAATTGTTATTATGGAAAAAATCTTTTTGTTGCCTAATGGCTTTAAGAAAGTCGGCTGGATTATTCTGGTTCCAACATTTGTGCTGGGAGTACTGATGACGATAGACGGTTATAATGGTTTTCCATCTTTCTTGCTACCCGAATGGATTCCTTTGGCTATGAAAAGAGTCCTGACTTTGGATTGGGTTGGAAAAATATTGAATAATGTCGCCATTATAGGCATTTGCTTGGGTTGTTTATTTGTGGCATGTTCACGTGAGAGAGTCGAAGATGAATTAATCGGGCGGATAAGATTGAACTCGTTGTTGATAGCCTTGTATATCAATTCGTCTGTTTTGATTATTTTATCTCTTTTTTGTTACGAGCTTCTGTTTTTGAATGTCTTGGTCTTTAATATGTTTACGAATATTATTATTTTCTTGATTGTCTTTGAAATGAAATTGTGGAAACTTAAAAAGTCGTTGAGAGATGAAGAATAGAATACGAGTGGAGCGTGCCGAACTTCGTATAACCCAGCAGCATTTGGCCGATGTAGTAGGGGTGAGCCGACAAACCATCAATGCAATCGAGACTGGTAAATTTGTGCCTTCTACGGTGTTAGCGTTGAAAATAGCCCAAGTATTCAATAAATCGGTAGAGCAAGTTTTTCAACTGGAACCAAGTGACTGAAATGGAATGTTCTGTGAAGAACAGGGAATTTGGATAAACGAGAAAAGCCTGTCGCATGCGACAGG